>JAKJDA010000235.1 GCA_022706165.1 Candidatus Hydrogenedentota bacterium
GGGGTTGTCGTTCGCGTCGCTGCGCGAAGCCGTAGCCGCTGGCACGCCTTGTTTTCTGGCAGGATTTCTCCACGTGGTGCGCCATGGCGCCATCCCCCCCGAACACTACCGATCCTTTCTCGCCGCCATGCGTTGCGACGCCGCGCCACGCCTTTACGAGACCATGGACGATCTTATCGACTCGTACGTGTACGGCAGTGCGGTCGTCGTCGGCTATTTTCTGGCGCACGTATACGGTTCCTCCTCGCCGGGCCGCTTCGCCGAGACGCTCGATATCTCCAGAAAGATCGGCATCGCCCTGCAACTCACCAATTTTCTGCGTGATATCCAAGACGACCGACGCATGGGCAGGATATACTTGCCGGCAGACATGCTGCGCGAAGAAGGACTGTCCACCCTCGCGCTGGCCACGTCCGAAGAGCGCGCCGCCCTAGGACGAGTCGTGCGCCGCGTCGCGACGCACGCCAACGACCTGTACAGGGAGGCAAGCGATCGGCTTTTTCTTTTCTCGGACGATAGCCGCGCCGCCATCCGCGCCTGTATCGACGTCTACGGTCAACTGAACGCGCGGATTGCAACGGATTGGAGGGGGGATCGTCGCGAAAGCGTGCCGGCCTGGGAAAAATTCCGCGTGCTGCCTCCGAGCAAGTATTGGCGGCTCCCGCTCGCCTATCTGGGGTGGTGATCCATGAGTGCAACACCCCATCAAGCCCTTCGATCCTCTTCGACGGCGCTGGTCATCGGCGGCGGCTTAGGGGGGCTCAGCGCCGCCATCCATCTTCGCCTGGCGGGCGCGCATGTGCTGCTTCTCGAAGCCAACGAACGCGTTGGGGGCCGCGCAGGACTCCTTCGCTTTGACGGATATCGTTTCGACACGGGCCCCTCGCTACTGAATTATCCCTGGGTTTTTGAAAACCTTTTCGGCGCTGCGGGAAAGCGGATGCGCGACTATGTGGATTTGATTCCGGTAGACCCCTCCATTCGCTTTCAATGGCCCGACGGCGCCTCGTTCACGTTGTCGGCTCGGCTGGACCTGTTGATCGAGGAGTGTTCGCGCCTCGAACCGGGTTCGGCGCCCGCCGTGATGGCCTTCTTGCGCGACACGCGCCTGAAATACGATCTCGCGTTCGCAAAATTGGTTTCGCGCAACGCCGATTCCCTGTGGGAATGGGTCCGCCCCTTGACCCTGCGCGAATGCGCCCGGATAAGCGTCTGGCGATCGCTCCACGCGGAACTTGGCCGTTTCTTTAGGAACCGCCGCATCCGAGAGGCGCTGGGCTCCTATGGCATGTATCTCGGAGGATCGCCGTTCGAACTGCCCGGCTTCTTTTCCATCCTTGCATACGGAGAACTCGCGTACGGACTTTGGCTGCCGCGCGGCGGCATCTTCGGCCTGATCGAGGGCGTCGAACGCCTCGCCCGGGAACTCGGCGTGGACATTCGCGTCAACGCGCGGGTGCGCGGCATACGCGTCGAAAACGCCCGCGTGCAAGGCATCGAACTAGAAAGTGGCGAAATTCTGGACGCGCCCGTCGTCATCTCGAATGTCGATCTTCCCGCCACAAACCTGCGATTGCTTCCCCAGGCATACGCCGATCGTGCCGCGCGGCGCACACAGCGCACGTCCATGACGTGCGGCGCCATCACCTTCTACTGGGGTCTGCGCAGGGCCTTGCCCAACATGCCCCATCATTCCATCTTCTTGCCGGATGATTACCGAGGCGCTTTTGACGCCTTGTTCCGAACGCGAAGGCCGTCGGACGATCCCGCTTTCTACACAAGCATCGCCTCGGCGACGGACGCGGCGTTGGCTCCTCCCGGGGCGGCCACGATGTTTGTTCTCGTGCCCGTGCCGCTGTTGGAAGCCGCCCACACGGAACAGTGGGATTCGATCGTCCAGGACATGCGCCGCCACATTCTCAAACGCCTCGCCCGACATGGAATTGCGATCGGGCGCGAAGACATTGTGCACGAAATAGTCTGGACGCCCCCGGAATGGGAACGGCGTTTCGGCTTGCACCGGGGTTCCGCGTTCGGCGCCGCGCACACCCTGCTGCAGAACGGCCCTTTGCGATCGTCCAATTGGTCGCGCGACATTCACGGCCTCTACTACGCAGGAGCGAGCACGACTCCCGGAACGGGTTTGCCCATGGTCGCTCTGAGCGGAAAGCTCGCCGCGGAGAGGGCGTTGTCATGATTGTCCATCCGCCCCTGCACGTGAAGCAATACGGTCAAGGTCATCGTGCCTGGTTGGGCATCCACGGATGGGCAGGGAATCATCGCACCTTCCGTCCGCTCGCCTCTCATGTGCCGAACGACTGCGTTCTGTATAGCGCGGACTTGCCCGGCTACGGCCTGACGCCCCCCCTTGATCGCTGGGCGCTGGATCCTGTTGTCGCGATGATTTCCGAAACCTTGCGCAGGCTGCCCCATCGATCCCTCACGCTTGTCGGCTATTGCGGCGGCGGCAATCTCGCGATGCTGGCCGCCCAACAAGCGCCCGAACGCGTGGAACGGCTGGTGCTTATCGATCCGTTCGCCTATATGCCGTTGTACTTCCGCGTATTCACGTGGGGCTCCTTTGGTCGCCGGGCCTACATGAGCGTTTTTGCGAATCCGCTGGGACGCCGGATCGCCAACGCCGTCCTGCGACGAAAACGCAGGGGCCACACCGATCTGACCGAGGCCTTCGGGCGCGTGAATCATGCGCTCACCATCGAGGTGATGCGTAGTCTCCTCGATTTTCCTCCCCTTGCTTCGTTCCAGACGCTTTCCATGCCGATCGACATGGCGTACGGCGAACGCACATTCGCCGCCGTGAAGCGCAGCGTCCAAATCTGGAAGACCGTATGGCCTCACGCGCGCGCCCAAGTCTTGCTCGGCGCGGCGCACAACCCTATCGCGGAAACGCCTGCGCAAACGGCGGCGATTCTGTTCGATGAGGCCGCGCCTCGCGCCGGAATTCCCGCCCCCCTGGAGGCATCGCCATGATGACCGCGTTGCTATCAACCCTCCTCGCGCTCGGACTTGCCGCGCTCGGACTTGCCGTCTGGAACGCCCTCGCGTGGCCCGCGCCCCCCCACAACGCTGCGCCCCTGGGTCCATGCGTGTCGCTACTCGTGCCTGCGCGCGACGAGGAAAGTCATATCGCCGCCTGTCTCGACACCATACTGGAACAAGGCAATTGCGTCGTCGAAGCAATCGTATGCGACGACCATTCCGCCGATCGCACGGCGGAAATCGTGCGGCAACGCGCCGAATGCGATGAGCGTGTGCGCCTCATCGCCGCGACTCCGCTTCCCGAGGGCTGGTGCGGCAAGCCGCATGCGTGTCATCAACTCGCCCTTGCCGCGCATTCCGAATGGCTATTGTTTCTCGACGCCGACACGCGCCTGCAACCGGGAGCAGTCGCCCGCATCGTGACGGCGGCGACCCGGCATGACGCAACGCTCGTCTCTTGTTGGCCGGGATTGGACATGCACGGTTTTTGGGAAGGGCTTCTGATGCCCATGCTCAACTTTGTGGTGTATACTCTGCATCCTGCGCCTCTCGCCTTGCTCCGAAAGGACCCGGCTCTCGGGCTTGCCCATGGAGCCTGCATTCTCGCCCATCGCGAGACCTATCTGCGCACGGGGGGGCATGTCCTCGTGCGCCATCAACTTTTCGAGGACACCCAGTTGGCCCGGCAATGGCGCACCGCGGGCGAACGGACAGTCTGCCTGGACGGACAGGACATCGGACGCGTCCGCATGTACGATTCGCTGCCGGCCATCTGGAACGGCTTTCAAAAGAACTTCTATCCCGCATTTCAACGGCGCGCATCGTTTTGGGTTTTCTGGACCGGCCACAGTCTCGTGTTTCTGGCTCCGTTCATCGCGGCCGCAACCGCGCCCACCGCAGGCGCCCGGTTCCTTGCCTCCGCCGCCGGATTGTCCGTCATCGCAGCCCGCATCGTTTTGGCGCTGCGCTTCCGCCACCCCTTGTGGTCGGCGGCGCTGCATCCAATCGCCGAAGCCGCTTTTTTGACGCTGGGCCTTGTTTCGTGGTGGAAATTCCGCAACGGAAGCGGCGTCGAATGGAAGGGGCGCTTCTACCGTGCAACGTCCTGTCCAGAAAGCGAGCCGTAACATGGCGCGCAGGACACAGCGAGCCGTGATCGCAGGCGCCGGCCTGGGAGGATTGGCTCTCGCATTACGGCTGGCCGCGCGCGGCTGGCAAGTCACGGTCTGCGAACAGGCCGATGCGCCGGGCGGCAAGATGAACCGCTGGGTCTCTCATGGATTCTCTTTCGACACAGGTCCGTCGCTGCTTACGCTGCCGTGGGTCTTCGAGGAGCTTTTCGATGCCGCGGGCGAAAAGTTGCACGAGCATCTGCAGCTTGTCCGCATGCCGACGCTGGGCCGATATGTGTATGACGACGGAGCCGCCTTCACCTACACGGCGAACCTGCCGGAATGGCTTGATACGCTGCGCGCGATCGGACCGCGCGACGCCGACGGATTTTTTCGCTTCATGCGGCTCGGCGCGCGCCTGTACGAGCTGTCCTGCGAGACCTTCTTGCGGCGCCCGGTAAGCGCCCCCCCTGACATGCGCGTCCTGCGCGCCTTGCGTCATCTTCCATTCCGCCATGCCTGGGGCAACTACCACCGGAGCGTCGCCGCGCATTTCCACAGCCCCTATCTGCGGCAACTATACGACCGATACCCCACGTTCGTCGGCTCGTCTCCATACGCTTGTCCCGCAACGCTCCTCGTCATTCCCTACATCGAATACGCCCTGGGAGGCTGGTATGTGCTTGGCGGCCTGCACCGCCTCGTCGAGGCGTTGATCGCGTTGTTGGAGGCGCGCAAAGCCGACATCCGCACGGCCACGCCCATCACCGCAATTTGTCACGCGTCAGGTCGCGTCACGGGCGTCGTCACCGGCGCCGGCGAACGGATTCCCGCCGACGTTGTGGCGTTCAACGGAGATGCCGCACAGGCCCCGCGCCTTCTCGGTCGCGATGCGTCGCCGTTATCGCGGGAGTCCTCGCGCTCTCTCTCCGGTCTCGTCTTTTTGATAGCTCTAGGGAGGAATCTTCCCGAACTGCA
>JAKJDA010000236.1 GCA_022706165.1 Candidatus Hydrogenedentota bacterium
CATCCGGAATCACGCGGCCCTGAGCCGCATCACGGAAGGCGACGACGCGGGAGCCTTGGGCCATCAGCTCGAGGACGACAAGCCATGGGTTTGGTACAACATGAACGAGGTGTTTCTCGACAAAGTCCGCCACTACTTCGACTACACGAATGATCTGAACCTGATGCGCGATCTGTTTCCCGTGCTTGAAGGGATTATCGAGTGGGAGAACCGCCGTCTTGCGCCGGGCGACGGAAGCCTCTACGAGAGCAGTTTGAATATCTGGATGAGCGACTGTCATTGGCACAGGCGAGCCGAATGCACGCAAGCGAGCGCGTACATGCTGCGCGCCCACGAGTTCATGGCTGATCTCGCGTTGCGCCTCGGCTATGACCCCGCGCCTTGGACGGCGCAGGCCGCGCGCATCCGCGCCGCGATGCAGGAACGGCTCTGGCAGGAGGACGCTGGAGTCTTCGCGGAATGCCTCGATACGCTTGGCCATCGGATGCTTCACCCGGAACCCGAGGCGCCGACCATCTATCATGCCATCGAGTTTGGCGCCGCCGACGCCAAGCAGGTGTCG
Organism: Candidatus Hydrogenedentota bacterium; assembly: GCA_022706165.1. Lineage (GTDB taxonomy): Bacteria > Hydrogenedentota > Hydrogenedentia > Hydrogenedentales > SLHB01 > JAKJDA01. The sequence continues at coordinate 563 of JAKJDA010000236.1, forward strand.
CGCATGCTTCGTTGGGTGGACGCCAACCTTTGGTGCGAGGAGCAAACGCCGGGCGGTGGCCAGCTTGTGTGGAGCTCGACTTGGCATCCGGGCCATGGCCCCTCGTTCAGCTGGTGCATCCGTGAAGTAGCCCCCGAGGAAAACTTCAACCTCGCGATCGCGTATTGGGCGGCGGCGCGCCCCGACGAAGCGTATGCGCTACTGCGAGGCCCGATGTGCGGCATGTACGACGGCCCCGTTCCGGGCGGCCTGCCGGGAGGGTGCCACCCCGACGGACGTCAGCGGCACAGCCCGGAGTTTGCCGATTCATCGAGTCTGTGGGGGCGCGTGGTGTGCGAGGGCCTGTTCGGCATCGTTCCGCGCAAACAGGACGGAATCGTTCACTTGAGTCCCCAGTTTCCCCGCGGTTGGCCCGAGGCGTCCATCAAGGGGCCGCATTTCGCATACACATGGCGCCGCGCCACGCAGAGCGAAGGACGGCGCTGTGTGCAGATCGACTGGGAGGCGCCTGACGACGCCGTAGTGCGCTTGCGCATGCCGATCCCGGCGGAGGACGCGGCGTCGGTGCGCGCGAATGGCGCGGTCGTTCCGCACCGCATGGACCCTGGCTATGACGGACTCAACTGGGTATGCGCCGAGTCGACGCGGGGGCGTAGCGGCTCTTTTGAAATTGAGTATGCGCCCGTCCATATTGAACCGGTCGCCTGGCCAGCGCCACGAACTCAACCCCGCCCCGGCCGCGTCTGGCAAGCGCCCGCATGCGCTGCGTCCAGCGACCGCGCCTTGACGCCTTGGGCGCTCATCGACGTGTCCGCGCGCTACAACGCCTCCGTGCCCGACGTGCCCCAGCACATCGTCGATCGCGCCGAGCCGCCTGTCCCGCCCGAGAGCGGCGTCGCGCACCGCTACTGGCGCGTCGATCACGTCGGACAGTTGTTGCATGGGCAGCAGCAGCAAGGCCCCAGCGATGCGGCATGGCGCGCCAAGATTGGCGATGACGGCGTGGCGTGGACGACCGACGGCATTCCCTTTAAAAGCGTGAGGGACGGCGACAACATTGCGGTAGTTACGTTGGAAGGGGCGGGCTTTCCCAAGGCGCTCGACTTTCCGGTGAACGCGCAGGGCGCGGCGCTGTTTCTGATGATCAGCGGCATGACGTTTGCAATGCAGAGTCACGTCGTCAATGTGCGCGCGACCTTGAACTATGCCGACGGGGAGGCCGAGTCCTTCGATCTGGTCAATCCCTTCGGCATCGGCGACTGCTGGTCGACATGGTGCGGGCGCTTCCACGACACCGCCGCCAACGGCTTCGAGAACATCGGCGGACGCAAGGGGCCGGCGGGTTCGGCGGAAGTGGACGACATGACGCAGCCTGTCGAGGTCGACACCGAAGCCCATCTGGTGCGCTTCGATCTGCAACCGGATGTGGAACTCGCGTCTTTCCGCTTCGAGGCCATCGCCAACGACGTCGTCTTCGGCGTCATGGGCGCCACCGTGCTGAAATAACCGTCGCCAGGACTCCACGGCGTCGCGAGGAGAGGCGTGGAACGCGCCTGGGTATGGATCGGAGACAGGGACGCCGCCCCCCGTCCCTGACGAGGGGGGTGGCTGTTTGTCCTTTGGCTTGGCCATGCGCGCGGCGTCGCAGATCGTGGCGGCGCCGATGGCGTTGATGTCATGAGGAGATGGCGTTTCTTACGATCCAGGCGCGGGTTATCGGGCTGGTTGAAGTGAAGGGAAAGCAAGCTGTTGCGGGTGTCCAAGAGGTCCATTCCTTGTGGATTAGGCGCTGGGCGCAAGGTTCGATATTCATGCGGCAAGCCAGTTGGAGGGATGGGACATTCTGGCAGCTCTGATCCGGAACGGTATGGAGGGCGTCTTGTCGCCTGCCCCAAACCGCCCGGCACGGAGGCCGGGCTCTACGATTGTGTCTTTGTGGTGAATCCTAAAGCCGTTCCATACGCATTGCCTGTGTTTTCGCCGCCGCTTTGTGCATGGGCCTTCCTTGACTCGTGCGGCCTTTCGATGATTGACGCCCGCTCAATGTTAGGATAGAATGGCACGTAGGAATTTTTCTTATGAAAACGCCTCGCGGTGAAATCGGCCCAAGAATGCGCGACGTCGTTGAGGCCTGCGAGCAGCAGGGATTCAAGATGACCCACCAGCGCATGGAGATACTCCGCATAGTCCTTTCCGCCGAGGAGCACCCTGACGCCGCGTCGGTCCATCGCCGCGTCAAGAAGCGCATCCCGACCGTCTCCCTCGATACCGTGTACCGGAACCTCAAGTTGTTTGCGGAGAAAGGGCTGTTGTCGATTGTCGGATTGAGCCAGGAGAAGCTTCGCTTTGATGGCAACAGGCATTCCCATCATCACTTCGTGTGCATGAAATGCGGGATGATTCGCGATATATCGTCCGAAGTCATGGGCGACCTTGAAGTCCCGGATGAGGTCAAGGTTTTTGGCTCGCCGGTTTCGGTCCACCTGGAGGTGAGGGGGGTATGCGCGGCTTGCCAGCGGCAGACGAAACGTCGCGAAGGGCTATTTCCCCGGAGGGGTCGGTAATATAGTTTTCTACTTCAGCAAATAGGTGGAAATCGTGCAGAAAATCCGGGGAATCCGGAAAAGCGAAATGCTGCGCCGCGGGCGCGAAAGGAGAGAACCGATGAGCGATTCAAAAAAACTCACCAACAATGCAGGGGCTCCCGTCGCCGACAACCAGAACGTCTTGACAGCGGGGCCGCGGGGACCCATGTTGCTGCAGGATGCGTGGTTTCTCGAAAAACTGGCGCATTTTGATCGCGAGGTCATTCCCGAACGGCGAATGCATGCCAAAGGATCCGGGGCCTACGGCGCATTCACGGTCACGCATGACATCACCCGCTACACAAAGGCTGCCATATTCTCCGCCATCGGCAAAAAGACGGACCTTTTCGTGCGTTTTTCGACCGTGGCTGGAGAGCGGGGAGCGGCGGACGCCGAGCGCGATATCCGAGGTTTTGCGATGAAATTTTACACCGAGGAAGGAAACTGGGATTTGGTCGGGAACAATACGCCCGTTTTCTTTTTGCGCGATCCCCTTAAATTTCCGGATTTGAACCATGCCGTCAAACGCGATCCGCGCACGAACCTGCGCAGCGCGCGCAACAACTGGGACTTTTGGACGTCGCTGCCGGAGGCTTTGCATCAAATCACCATTGTCATGAGCGATCGCGGCATTCCGGCCACTTATCGCCACATGCACGGGTTCGGCAGTCACACGTTCAGCCTGATTAACCGAAACATGGAACGGCACTGGGTCAAATTTCATTTTCGCACGCAACAGGGCATCCGCAACCTGACGGACGCGGAGGCTGAGGCGCTAATCGGCAAAGACCGGGAAAGCCACCAGCGCGATCTGTACGAGAGCATCGAAAAGGGCGATTTCCCGCGATGGACCCTGTACATCCAGGTAATGCCGGAAAAGGACGCCGCTGCGTGCCCGTATAACCCCTTCGATCTGACCAAGGTTTGGTTTCACAAGGATTATCCGCTCATCGAGGTGGGCGTTCTGGAACTGAACCGGAATCCCGAGAATTATTTCGCCGAAGTGGAACAATCGGCTTTCAATCCCGCCAACATCGTTCCCGGCATCGGTTTTTCTCCCGATAAAATGCTGCAAGGCCGCCTGTTCTCGTACGGCGACGCCCAGCGATACCGCCTTGGCGTAAACCATCATTTGATTCCGGTGAACCGCGCGCGTTGCCCCTTCCATAGCTATCATCGTGACGGCGCCATGCGCGTCGACGGCAACTACGGCAGCACCCTGGGTTACGAGCCTAATAGTTATGGCGAATGGCAACAGCAGCCGGACTTTGCCGAACCGCCGCTGAGCCTGGAAGGCGCCGCCGACCACTGGAACCATCGTGAAGACGACGATTATTACACCCAGCCGGGCCTCTTGTTCCGTTTGATGACTTCGGCGCAGCAGCAGGTCCTGTTTGACAACACCGCCCGGGCCTTGGACGACGCGCCGAGAGAAGTCAAGCTGCGCCATATTGGCAATTGCCTCAAGGCGGACTCTGCATATGGCAAGGGCGTTGCCGGCGCGCTGGGCATTTCCCTAAGCGAAGTTTCCGTCAATCCATGAGCGGGCTTTCCCTGTTGTGCGGCGACGGGCTTTTGGGGGGGCAAGACGCGCCGTCGTGGCGCAAACGGCATAGCGCACGATAGAGAGGCCCATGAAGCTGACGCGCATTGATGATACGACGTATGAGATCGCGCAGGCGCCGCCTATGCGGGCGCCTGCGCGGATCATCGCGATGAACGTCTGATTGGCCTTATCGAATCGGATAGGCCCGCGGAGCAAACGGCGCATGTCGCGTGTTTGCCGGGGATCGTGGGGCATGCGCTGGCGATGCCGGATGCGCATTGGGGGTATGGGTTTCCCATCGGCGGCGTCGCGGCGACGGACCCGGACGCGGGCGGAGTCATCTCGCCGGGCGGCGTGGGGTACGACATCAACTGCGGCGTGCGACTCAT
>JAKJDA010000237.1:0-277 GCA_022706165.1 Candidatus Hydrogenedentota bacterium
GCCGATGTGTATGGTTGCGGGCACAGCGAGGAAATCATCGCCGAGGCCTTGGGCGGCAAGCGCGACCAGATCGTCATCGCCACCAAAGCCGGTTATACCTACGACGAGAAGACCCGGGAAGCTCCCGGCCAGAACGGCGATCCGGCCTATATCCGCTGGGCTTGCGAACAGAGCCTGCGGCGCTTGAGGACGGATCGCATCGATCTGTATCAGTTTCACCTTGGCGGATACGATCTGGAAAGGCGCCCGAGGTCCTCTCGGTCTTCGAGGATCTGGT
>JAKJDA010000237.1:356-5060 GCA_022706165.1 Candidatus Hydrogenedentota bacterium
CAGCCCGAAGTGCGTGGCGATTCAACAGGCGTTCAATGTGCTCAGCGGCAATGCCGAAACCTTGGAGGTGTGCGAGCGCCACTCCCTGGCCAGCCTGGCGCGCAGCCCCTTGGGCATGGGATTGTTGACGGGCAAGTTCGCTCCCGACTCGGTCCTGCCCGAAGACGACGTGCGCAGCGGATGGAGCTTTCGGGAAGGCGACCGCGCCGAGCAGCTGCGCAAGCTCCAGAGCATTCGGGATATTCTGGCCAGCGGGGGGCGAACGCTTGCGCAAGGCGCGCTGGCATGGCTCTGGGCGCGCAGTCCGTCCATCATCCCGATCCCGGGATTCAAGACCGTAGCGCAGGTCGAGGAAAACATCGCCGCCATGAAGTTTGGGGCGCTTTCGCCAGACCAGATGCGTCAAATCGACGCCATTCTGAGCCGCAATCCCGTAGTGTGATCGGCCACGCAGGTCGGTATCATTCCAAAACAGAGGTGAAAGCGATGAAGCAATCGTGGCTGTATGAAACGGGCGCGTTTGTTCCGGCCATGCTCGTTTGCGCGATTTCATTTGGCGCCGCTTGCGCATTCGGCGCGGAGTGCGGCGACCGGGCGCTGGGAACCAATTGCGTTTATCCGCCGGAGGTTTTTGTCCACGCTGGCAAGGGCGGGCGCGTTATCGACGTGACGCAGCCGCCATACAACGCCAAGGGCGACGGCGTCGCCGACGATACCAGCGCGCTTGTCGGCGCATATAGTTTCGTCGCCGATCTCGTGCGAAAGCATGGCATTCACGACACGCGCGCCTCCTATATCATCTATCTGCCCAACGGCACATACCTTGTCAGCGACACGATCATTTATTCCGGCGAACAGGTCGATTACGCCGGCGTGCATCCCGGATACGAAGGCATGGCCGGCACGCGCTTCATCGGCCAAAGCCGCGAGCAAACCATCGTCAAACTGAAGGACAGCTGTCCAGGTTTCGGTCCGGGCGCGAACAAGCCGATCTTTCAATACGCGAAAAGCAAGTTCAACAACGCCGAGACCAAGAGCACGTTTCGCAATATTACGATCGACGTGGGGAGCGGAAATCCGGGAGCGATCGGCCTCGATTTCAACGGCGCCAATGGCAACCTGGTGGAAAACATCGCCATCGTCTCGCGCGACGGCCAAGGCGCCATCGGCCTGCATTCGCGAGTCGATCCCACTCAGGCCTATTACAGCGACATCCTGATCGACGGATTCGATTATGGCGTCAGCGTCGATCCCTTTCACGCGCATTTTCAGGCGCTCGAACACATTACCTTGCGCAATCAGCGAGTCGCGGGCATTCGGCTGATCAGCGGTTGCGCGGCCGTGCGCAAATTGTTTTTCGAAGGCGCTGTTCCCGCCATCCAACAAACCACGCCGGCGGCATACTCGATTCTGCTCGACAGCGAGCTGAACGGCCAAGGAGGCCAACAGGCGCTCGACATCCAGGCAGGCGAGTTCTTTGCGCGCAACGTCGATGTTGGCGGATACGCCTCGGCCATTGCGGTGGCGGGCAAGTCTGTTTCCAAAGACAGCCACATCGCGGAATACAGCAAGTCGCCGCCGATCGCGCCCTTTTCCGCCGCGCCGGAAAAAGAAACCTCGCTCAACCTTCCCATTCTTGACATGCCCGTTTTCGAATGGCCGTCGGACACGAGCCAGTGGGCTAACGTCGACGAATATGGCGCGGTCGGCGACGGAAAAACCGACGATTCCGAAGCGGTGCAAAAGGCCTTCGATTCCGGCAAGCCGGCAGTCTGCTTCCCCAAGCGCGCCTACTTGATCGGCAAGACCGTCTCCGTGCCGCCGACCGTTCGGCGCGTGAACATGATGTATTCGTCGCTCAAAGGCCCGGACTTCGCGTTTGCCGTGAACCAGGATTCCGACGCGCCCCTGCTTTTCGAGGACGGCGTGGACATCCCGAAGCTCTGTTCGCACGAGAAACTGCGGACCGTCTGCTTCAAGCACATCGCCTCGTCCGGCGCGCTCTACCACAATTTCAACACTTCTGGCGAGCCGACGGTCTTCGTGACAGCTTGCAACAGTTTCGGCAAACCGAGCAATCCCATCGTGCGCCTGAAGGCCTATTGCCGCTTGATCAACACCGAGTTCAAACTGGGACCGAACTACATTGTCGACAACGCGACGCTGTGGGTCATGGGCTACAAAGTGGAATCGTACCGCGAAAACTACGTCGTCAAGAACGGCGGCAAGCTGGAATTGTTCGGCGGAATCGCGAACCAGACGCCGTGGCCGAAGAAAGTCCCGCCGGGGGAGGATCATCACCCGATCATCGAAATCGTCGATGGCAGCGTCTCCGCCAGCCTTCATACGACCGGCCATAAGAAACAGGAAAAAGGCTACACGAATATCGTGATCGACAAACAGGGCAACGAATCCAGAACGCTGACATGGGAAGCGCTGCCGAAGCGAACGGGGGGCGACCAGCCGCATTCGTTCATCCTGCCGCTCTACGTCAGCAAGCGGCCATGAGGATCGAGCGCGGCGCCGGCGTGACATATCTATGCCGTGGAAGGGATCTCGCGCCATGAAGCAGTTCGTTCGGATTTGCGCCACCGCTGCCACCGCGGCGGCAATGTTGTCGGCGGAAGGTTGGGCTGCGGACGGGGCGGCGCCTGCGATACCGGCGCACGGGGTCGACGTCGGCGTCTGCGCCGCCGTGAAGGCGTTCATGGACGAGGCGACGATGCGCAAGAACGCCAGACTAATCAAGGAAGCGGGCGTCGCGTTCGTGCGCACCGACTTCCAATGGCGCGGCATCGAAAAGGAACGCGGGACGTACAACTTCGACAAACACGACATGATGACGCGCGTGGCGCGCGAGGAGGGAATCGAGCTGCTAGGGCTGATCAGCCACACGCCGCAATGGGCCGCCCCGGCCCAAGAGCATTTCGACGAGTGGCTCGCGTTTGTCGAGACCACGGTCAAGCGTTACCCGACCGTCCGCCATTGGGAGATATTCAACGAGCCAAATCTCGAGAGTTTCTGGGGCCCCAAGCCCGATCCGGCGGCGTGCGCCGAGTTGGTCCGCCTGACCTACAAGAAGATCAAGTCCATCGATCCGACGCTCTTCGTGGTGTTTCCCGGTCTGGCCGGCGGCAACAACGCCACGGGCGGATATCCAGGGGCGTTTCTGGAAGGCATATTCAAAAGCGGCATCAAGGGCGCTTATGACGCGATGTCGCTACATCCTTACCGCCATCCGCACGCGCCCGAGGAAACGCACAACGAAAGCGATCCTCGCGCGCCCGACAAATGGCCCGTGCTAAAGACGATGGAAGCGGTCCACGAATTGATGGCCAATGACGGCGACGGCGACAAGCAATTCTGGATCACCGAATTCGGCTTTCCGACGCACATCGGCACGCAAGGGCCGGGGACCATGGGCGATGAGTTCTTGGAATCCGCAAAAAAGGCTCTCCAAGATAATACGCCGATAAAGGACTCTAAGCCGGCCCAGAAGACTCCGCCAGGCGTGACCGAGACCGAACAAGGCGATTTCTTGCCGCGTATGATATTGCTTTCCTTTCAGGGCGGCGCGGACCATTTCTTCTGGTTCACTGCCATGTCGCAAGAGAAGAACCCTTACGACAAAGAGCATTGGTTCGGGATACTTCATCCCGACTACCGCCCGCGCCCTGCCTATTTCGCGCTCAAGGCTTTGAAGAGCGCGTGTCCCGCCGGAAGCGTCATGGCCCGCGACCGTTTCCGATCCGCGCCCGCCTATTGCGTTTCCTGGAAGCGCCCCGACAGAAAATACGGCTGGGCGCTGTGGATCGCCGAGCGCGGCGTCGCAAAGAAACTCAAGGCTCAAATCATGGGCGTTGTGGAAGAATGCTTCGACGGCTTGGGCGAATCGGTTTCGTTGTCCGTGGACCAAGGCGAGGCCGCTCTCGCGCTGAGCGGACGGGTTCTCTATCTCGTCGGTCCCGAATCCGTGGAGTTCGCCGAGGCGAAAACGAGGTCCATCCGGCCATGACCGACCTGTTCGAGATTCGCATGATCCGCCGGAATCTTGACGAATTGCCGCGGTTCCCGTTGAAGCCGGGATTCTCGCTGCGGTTCTACCGGCCGGGAGACGCCGCCGTCTGGGCGCGGGTGCAACAGGAGGCCGAGCGCTTCCACACCATCACGCCGCAGTTGTTCCAGAAGTGGTTTGGCGGCGAAGAGCAGGAACTGGCGCGACGGCAATTCTATCTGTGCGACGCCCAAGGACGTGAAATCGGAACCGCCACTGCTTGGCATGACGTCGATTGCCAGGGGCTGAACTGGGGCCGCATCCACTGGGTGGCGATCAACGAGAGTTTCCAGGGCCAGGGATTGGGGCGGGCGTTGGTATCCGCCGTGTGCCAGAGATTCGTCGAACTCGGCCACACGCGCGCGTATTTAACGACGGAGAGCATTCGAGCTCCGGCCATCCGGCTATATCGAAGCTTCGGTTTTCTGCCCGAGATCAAGAGCGACGCCGACCGCCGCGAGTGGGAATGGCTGCGAACGCAGGGCGTGGACGTGCCGCTATAAAAAGGAGTGTCCCGCATGAAGGATTTGAAAGGCGTTCGCATCGCATATTTCGGCGATTGGGTGTTCTACACCGGTCCGCAGTTTATCGAAAGCCCCTTCGAAATGGTTTCGAAGGACTGCCAGATGCATTTTCTCGGCAAACCGGTG
>JAKJDA010000238.1:0-4611 GCA_022706165.1 Candidatus Hydrogenedentota bacterium
GTGGCGTTGGACCAGCCAAAGGTGGAAGCCGAGCGCGCCGATAAAAAACGCCGGCAGCACGACGACGTGGAGCGCGAAGAAGCGCTGAACGGTGAATTCGTTCACTTCCAGTCCGCCGCGAATGAGGTTGACCAAAGCCGGACCGAGGACCGGGATCGAAGCCGGTATTTCAAGGCCGACTTTGGTGGCGAAAAAGGCCAGTTCGTCCATAGGCAGTAGATAGCCGCTGAAACCAAACACCATCGTGAGGCCAAGCAGCGCCAGACCGCTCCACCATCCAAATTCGCGCGGCTTGCGGTAGGCTTTCATGAAAAAAACCGAAAACATGTGGACAAACACGGCGAAGACCATCAAATTCGCCGACCAGGAATGGACCGAGCGGATGAGCCAGCCAAAGTCGATATCGTACGTAATTTGACGGACGGAATCGTATGCTTCCGGGCCGGGACGAAAGTAGACGAGGAGGAGAACGCCGCTTACGGCCTGCACGAGAAAAAAGAAAAGCGATATGCCGCCCCAATAGTACCAGAAAGAATGAGCATGTTGCGGCACTTGTTTCTTTTGGGCGAAGGCGATCCATTCCTCGATGCCCAGTCTTTCGTCCACCCACCGGTAAACCGGCGCCATCCAAGGGTTACGTACGAGAGATGCTGACTTGTCCATTGGCGATCTCCACGGTGTACTGGGTCAAGGGCTTGGGGGGAGGCCCCGATACGTTGGCGCCTGTTTTCATGTCGTACACGCCGCCGTGACAGGCGCAGTGGATGCGCGCCTGGGCCGGCTCGAACTGCACCGTGCAACCAAGATGCGTGCAAACGGCGTTGAAACACGAGAAGGATCCGTCGGGCAAATGAATCAACACGGCGGGAACGGCCCCGAACTTGAACATTTTCGCCGTATTCACGGGAGGCAGGTCGGTCACCGGAAAGGATATTTGCTTGACCGCGCCCAAGGCTTCGGCCCGGCGGGCCGGAGTCATGAGAAAGCGGTAAATGGGGTATCCCACCGCGGCGCCATAGACCGCCGCCGCAACAGTCCCGCCTGCCGCGGCCAGAAGCCCCGCCGCACGCGCCAAGAACCCGCGACGGCCCATCGCATCGCCGGTCGCGGCCGATGTGTCAGGCATAGCGTTCCTCCGTTTCTCGCATCCGCGTCAACACCCAGATCATCCAGCCGACGAAGCCTATGGCCGTCACCAATAAGAAGAAAAACAGGCTCACAATCGCCCAGTTCGCGGCCACGGTCCGCTGCCACACATCAAAACCCTTCGCGGCCAGCGTGAGATCGCGAATGGCGTCGCGCAACAGAACCATTGCGGCGATGTTCCCAAAAGACGCCGCCGCCATCGCCATTGGCAATGCCCGGCGAACGGACGCGCCCCAACCGCCTGCCAGACCCAGCAGCGTCAGCAGCAGCATCGTCGCCGCCCATACGCCAATCAAGGACGTATTAAAAGCGCCCTGCAAAAGCCCTTCGCGCACCCCCTGGGGCTGCGTCTGGAACGCCCAATACCCCACTCCGGCTTGAATGGGGATAAACGCCGCTGCAAGGCGCGCGCCCCAGCGTTGCATAAACAGCCGCACCTCGTCGCCTAGCCCGCGCTTGAGTCCGAGCAACATGATCCCGACGCCGGCAATCCCGATCGACCCCGAAACCATGTACAGCCAACGGGGCAGAATCGTCGGATCGCCTGAAGGCAACTGGGCGCCGTGCGGGTTGGCGCGGTACATCTCAAGCCAGGCTTCGGGGCGGAGCATGAGCGTCATGTTGCTGGACAGCAGATAGGCGACTTTGAGCAATGCCGCACAGGCCAACACCCCAAGCCAGAATCCGAGCTTTCCATTTCCAGACGGAGCCGCCGCGCGATACAGCAGGAAATAGCCGAACATGAGAATAAAAATCAGCGCTATCCAGAAGATCCCCATGACCACGCTGCTCGTGTAGAGCGCGCGCCCATACAACACCTGCGTGAACAACAAAGGAGGAACGCCAAGATTGATGACGAACGCCGTCACGATGGGAAGACGCGCCGCAACCGCGCCACGGGCATTGCGCAGCACGGAGTCCTGGTTGCGATAAGCGGCCAGCGCCCACGCCGTCGAAATCAGCAGCCCACCCAGCAGAAGCTCCACCGCGCAGAAATGCAGCGCCAACACCAGCAGATCGAGAAACTTGAAGAGCCAGACTGGCGCCGGCAATGGGATGGGGTCAACGACAGGGATAGCTCCGCCCATGTGCATGCTCCTCTTCCGCGGCCGCCTGTGGGCGGCCTGTTCGCCTAGGATGCATCGACCTTTACGACGCTGCGCTATGCGGCGCCGCGTCATTTTCCGGCGCACGCCCGACAACGCGCACAAGCGTATTCTCCATCCGCCAATGCCCAAGCTGAGGCCGTGCCGGATTATAACAACACCCCAAGCATGAGGGAAACAACATTATTTCATCGAACGGGAAGAAACGGCATCCGCGCCCTGCTCCCGGAAGATTCGGGATAAAACCGGGTCATGCAACCGAATCCTTCGAGGTTTGGCGGACGAATCGGAGCGGGCCCACTGAAACGGCTTCACCGCTCGTCTCGAATGCCGCCCGATCTCCGGTCAGGACACCTTTGCGGCAAGAATGGCGCGGACCTCTTCTTCGAGTTTGCGCAGGCTGAGCGGTTTTGCCAGTATTTTCGTGGCGCCGTGACGAATGGCCTCGTTGGCGCGTCCCAGAAACCCCGTCAGCACGAGAATCGGCACCCCTGGACATACGTTGCGTATGGCCGCAATCGCTTCGACGCCGTCCATACGCGGCATTTCAAGGTCCATGGTGACGACGTCGTATTCGGCGCGCATGCATTTTTCGAGGGCTTCGGCCCCGTCGGGAGCCACATCAACCGTAAAACCGCTCGCCTCGAACCAGCGTTGCAGCGCAGTGCGAATGTTTTCTTCGTCGTCAACCACTAGCATATGAGCAGGCATTGCATCACTCCCGCGAAACCCTATCTTTTCTGCGCAACACGATCCTCTTTCCGGACCGCCTTCTTCGTTCGTTCAAGTCGTGACAATACACCAACTTTGTTATTATACCAACAGTTCCCTTCAGCATTGCAAACGACCGAAAACGTCGAAAATCCCCCGACGCCTTCCGTTTTCCGTCAACGCAGCGTTCCCAGCGCCATGGCGCCATCCAGCCGCGTCAATCGCACCTGGCGGATCTCATTTTCCAGACTCTCGGACGAACGCACCCCGACGCGGACGTAATTCTCCGTGTAGCCGCACCAGAGGCCGTCTTGCTGATCTTCAAAAAGCACGGACAATTCACGGCCCAGATGGGCCTCGTAGAAACGCCGCCGCTTGATCGCAGCAAGCCTTCGCGCCATGGCGGCGCGGCGCGTCACGTCCTTCGGGTCGACCTTGTCCGGCAAGCGCGCCGAGGCCGTGCCTTCGCGTTCCGAGTACTTGAAGACATGCGCGTAATCGATGGGCGCATCGCGCAACACGGAGAGGGTGTCGTCGAAATCGCCATCGGTCTCGCCGGGGAAACCGGCCATGATATCGGTTCCCACGCATACATCGCGCACGTTCTCCTTGGCGCGATGCACAAATTCGACAAATTGCTTGCGCGTGTAGCGCCGTTTCATCGCCTTCAGTATGCGGTCTGACCCCGATTGCAACGGCACGTGCACATACGGCACGAGCGGATGCGCCGGGTCGTCCATCATCGCGAGCAAACGGTCGGGGATCGTCTTGAGTTCAAGCGAACTGATGCGAACATGCCTCAAACCATCGATCTGCGCCAGCGCTTCGGCCACGTCCGCGATGTCCTTGCCGTCATGTCGATACAGGCCAATGTTCACGCCGGCGACGACGATCTCCTTCACGCCGCGCGACACAAGCAACCGCGCCTCGCCGAGCAAATCGTCGAGCGCGCGGCTGCGGGCGCGTCCACGCGCGAACGCGATGATGCAAAAACTGCACATGAAATCGCAGCCGTCTTGCACTTTGAGGTTGCTGCGCTTCGACACGCCCCCGGCGCTCTCGCGATCGATGGTGAAATCGTCGCGTTCGATCCGCCCGCGCACGACGGTCGGCACGGCGTTCTTCGTCTCGCCGACGTAATCAAGGACGTTCAATTTCTCTTGGTTGCCGACGATGAGGTCAACGCCTTCTATCGCCGCAATGGCGTCGTAGCCCATTTGCGAGTAGCAGCCAATCACTGCCGTGAAGGCGTGTGGGTTTGCACGGACGAAACCGCGAATGGCCTGGCGCGCCTTTGCGTCGGCCTCGCGCGTGACGGTGCACGTGTTGATGATCGCGAGATCGGCGGGTTCGCCAAACGCGACGACGTCGTAACCGCGCGTGCGCAGTTCATCCTCGATAATCGCCGTCTCGGCTTGGTTCAAGCGACAGCCCAACGTGTGCAAGCACGCACGTTTTGGCTTTCCGCATTCTCTTTTTTTTCGAGAGTGACTTGTCATATTCGAGCGCTATGGACGACGCGCCGCTTCATTCAATGCCCATCGCGTCAACAAGCGCACGCCATAACCCGTGGGCGTATTGGCATTGAGATACGAAATATTCTTGCCGCCCCATGCCGTGCCCGCGATGTCGAGAGGCGCCCACGGCA
>JAKJDA010000238.1:4621-4970 GCA_022706165.1 Candidatus Hydrogenedentota bacterium
CCCGCCCCTTTCGGAGTGTCTGCGCCGGTCGAGAAGTGCGCGGGTGGCGGTCGAAATGTGCAGCACCCGCTGGGTTCATTATGTAGCTATTGATGTTGGTTTTCAAGGGGGTTGTTGGGCCAGGACATCCACCAAGATTTTTGCGGTTCGTGTTCTTTATGAGGAGTCGTAGGCGAAGAGGTTCATCTGGGGCGTGGTTGGGCGGGGGCCTTGGGGTAGTGGGGGCCCTGGATGGCGCGTGAGAAGGGCGTGCAGGCCGTCGGCCAAGGCGTAGTACTTGAAATCGGCAATGCCGAAGAGCCGTTTGGCCGCCTTCTCCACAAAGCTGGCCATCATACGCAGTCGTGCG
>JAKJDA010000239.1 GCA_022706165.1 Candidatus Hydrogenedentota bacterium
TTGAAGGTTCGGATTTCAAAAGGCTTGACATAGAACGTCACGGCGTTTCCATGTGACGACGCAGCGACGTCGTTCTCCTCCATCAGATCGCACTCGGCAACCTGCTTCGGCGTTTTGTGGAAGGAGATGCGCGCCGGACCGCGCTGGCCGTAGGCTTCGTACACGCGCACGATGACGGCGTCCGAATCCTCGGCGCGCTTCACGGTGTCGACGATGACGTTTTCGACGTCGACGCTCACGTAGCTGTCGACCGGGGGCAACGGCCCTTTACTTCCCGGCGCTTCAAACGCCAGCACGGGCGAATTCAACTCGTGGCCCATTTGAACCGTGTTCGTGCGCCAGTCGCCCAAGTGCGGCAGCAGCGAATACGTGAACCGATGCTCGCCTTGGTCGGCGGCTTCATCGGGCACTTGCGTCGCACGCAGCAAAGACAGGCGCATCACGTTCTCGTGCACGTCGTAGCCGTACTTGCAGTCGTTCAACAAGCTAACGCCGTAGTCGCCTTCGGACACATCCGCCCATTTGTGGCCGGTCACCTCGAACTGCGCCACATCGGCCTCGCGGTTTCGATGCGTAGGCCGCTCGATCACGCCGAACTGAATTTCATACGCGGCCCGCGACGACCGCACATCGATCGGGAAAGCGGCTTTCATCAACACGCGCTTCTCGTGCCAGTCAACATGCGTGACGAAATCGATGCGGGGCGAGTTGGCATAGAGCGTGACGTCCTGCGTGATGATGCTCCTCTCGGTTTTGCGCACGATGCGCACCGCCGCGCGAACAGGCCCCGTCTCGACGACCGTGATCGATTCGGCGGGTTTCGGCTCCCACTGCACCTCCTCGAAATTGTGGTCGATGTCCCATGCGTCCCACGCATGCGGACGGTCGTCAAAGAGTTGCAGCACGTTGCCGGGCTGTCCCTTGGGAAACACGTCGCGTTGCGCGGTCTTGTCGTACAACCCGACGACAGTTCCCCTCTTGTCGAAAGAGAACTTGACGAAATCGTTCTCCATGCCCTTGCTCGTCGCGGACAGCAAGCCGCTCGCCTCGGCCTCGTCGCCGCCGGGAACGAGGCGATACACGGCGTACCCCATCGGCGGCAGATCGTGCGCTTCGATGAGCAGCGCGTTCTCGCCGACGATCTGGTGCGGCACGGGACGGCCCTCTTGGTCGCAGACGCCAAACGCGCCCTTGGGCAGCGCGACGGACGCCTGGACGACGTCGCTGCGCTGCCACGATAGATTGTTGAACAGAAGGATGGGCGCGCCCTCGCCGGAAGTGTCGATCTTTTTGACCAGACGCGAGAGGGCCTTGGCGCGCACGTCGCCGAGCATCGCCTGGGCTTGGGCGTAGTGTTTTTCGGTGGTCTCATACACTTCGCGAATGGACGTGCCTGGCAGGATATCATGAAACTGGTTGGTCAGCACGATCTTCCAGGCCTCTTCAATCGTGGCTTGATCGTAGCCGCCGCCGTTGAGCAATGCGAGACTGCTGAAAAACTCCGTCGCGCGCAGGAGAAGTTCGCACTTGCGGTTATGGCGTTTGGTGCGCGCCTGCGTGGTTTGGCAGCCGCGGTGATATTCGTAGTAAAGCTCGCCGTTCCACACCGGCAGGCCGGTTTCGTCGGCTTGCTTGCGAATGCGGTCGAGCGCGTCCAATGCGCGACCGAACGTCGCCTTCGGGATGCCGACCCGGTTGCCGAGGCGTTTTCCGTGTTCGATCATCGAGGCCGTCGGGCCGCCGCCGCCATCGCCCCAACCGAACGGAAAGAGAAACTCGTCGACCTTGTCCTTTTGATGAAAGCTTTCCCACTGGTACAGCAGGTTTTTGGGAAAGGGCTTGTTGTTGTAGTCATACGGCATCGACGCCATGATGCGGCTGCCGTCGGTCCCTTCCCACTCCCACAAATGATACGGGAACTCGGTGAACTTGCTGCCCCAGCGCAGCTTGCTCGTCACAAAATGCGTGACCTGCGCGCGCGTCAGAATCTGCGGCAACGCCCAGCAGTAACCGAACGTGTCCGGCGTCCACGCCACCTTCGGATCAATGCCGAATTCCTTGCGAAAAAAACGCTTGCCGTACAGCACCTGCCGCACCAGCGCCTCGCCCGACGGCACGTTCAAGTCCGGCTCGACCCACAACGCGCCCGCCGGGTCCCAACGGCCTTCCTTGACGCGCTGCTTGATGCGCGCGTACAGATCAGGATAGTCCTTCTTGACCCACGCGTACTGCGCGGCTTGACTGCACGTGAAGTGGTACTCGGGGTAGCGGTCCATCAGCGCAA
Organism: Candidatus Hydrogenedentota bacterium; assembly: GCA_022706165.1. Classification (GTDB taxonomy): domain Bacteria; phylum Hydrogenedentota; class Hydrogenedentia; order Hydrogenedentales; family SLHB01; genus JAKJDA01. The sequence goes on from JAKJDA010000239.1 coordinate 2,285, forward strand.
GGACCGTCGAGAAGGTGCGCCCGCACTTGCGATGCGTCTCGCGCAACGGCCACAACCAGGCCGTGTCAATATGCGAATGGCCCAGTAGCGTGAGGGCGCCCACGCCGTAGCTGGTCTCGAATTCCTTGAGGGCGTTTTTCAACGCCTTGCGCGCCGTCTCGATCGATCGCCAATACGCCGGCTCTTCTTTGTGCTGCAAGTCGACAAGCGTTACGCAAGACTTGATCGTCTCCAGTAGCTTGCGGCGCGGCGCGTAGTTTTCGGGAAGCGCTTCCCACGTGTCCAGCGCGACCGTGGCGTCCCAATAAAAATCCCATGCCGGCTTGTTGAATGACGCGACCTCGACTTTCTCGAAAAAGGGGTGGACATCGTGCCACGTGCCCGGCGTGCACTCGAGGACGATCGTGAACGTTTGCCCCGCCTTGGCCTTCTCGGTCAGCAGCAGTTCCGTGTGGTTGCCGTCAATGCCCTGCGCGGGCTTGCCGTTGACATACGCCAGGGCCTCGCCGCCCACGGCGAACAGCGCATACAGCGTCTTGCCCTGCATCGCCTTGGGCACGGCGCACTTCATGCGGAACCACGTCGTCTGGTCGCGTCCGCCCCAACGTCCCGGCACGGCGAAGGCCTTCCAGCCAGACGCAGGCATCGGCTCGACGCCCCGGCCCAGCCCCGTCACCACCGCCTCGACGCGATCGAGGGGTTGTTTGTCTTGATAAATGGTCTGTTCGATCTCGGTCAAACGCAAACGCACCTGCGTTGCTTCTATTTTCCGCGCCGCTTCGAAGTCTGGCATACCTGGCATATTCCTTTTCGTTGGCCCTGCTAACAGGCGTCTACACAGTCCAACCACCCGTCAATGCAAACAATGGGGCGGGATTATACTCCTCGTTGCCGGAAAATCGAAATCGGCGTGCAAGCCTTCGAACTGCACGGCGGGCTCGTCTCCGTCCTATTTTGGGGGGGCGCGGTTCGCGCGGGCGAGAGGTTCGTTCTCACTGTAGTTGCCGGTTCCAGCCGGGCTCGGTGGGATGCAGCGCTTTCACGTCCGTCGTGAGGGATATCCCCGAGGACTGAAGCATTTTTTTGAAGTCCAGCCCTGGCAGTCGATCGAAACACTCGACGGATATCTGGTAGCGCGCGTTACGGTTTTCGTCGTCGGGGAGCGAGAGAGCCTGCTCCAATGCCTCGTGTTGTTTGCGGACTTCCTTGAAGAAATCCGGCCAGAAACGAGCTCCATAACGTTGTTCGCATTGTCCAAGAATATAGGCATGAATGCGATCGACCTGGTTGGGATCTACATCCGGGGGCAGCACGCATCCCGCAGTCATGTAGCGTTGATAGGTATCGGCTTGGCCCGCGCGCGTTTGGCGCAGGCTGGCCTCGAAGATGGGGTTGTCGGCCACTTTCCGAGATGCTGCGATTCCCAACGACCACCCGACCATCTCCCAGCCGAATTGGACGTTTGTCGTGCCAACGAAGTTGTGGGCCATCTCCTCGATGTACCCGCTGACGTGAGGCACGTGGTGCTGGGTCCACTCGGGAAACTGGTCGATGTAGAGATTCCCGTAGTCGTAGTAGATGACACATTCGCTTGTGCCGCCGAACGCGTCGGCGTTCCCTGGCGCGAAGTGATAGACGACGATTTTGTATTTCGTGTCGACGCCCGTAATGGCCTTGAGTTCGTCGTACGCTTTCACGAGATAAGGGAAAATGATCTGGGCTGAGTAGCTGGCTGCCTGCGGTGCGAAGAAGAGGATGTGCTCACTCGTCAACACCATGCCCTGCGCGCCAATCGCAGCGCTGTAGCTGCCCACATCTGGGTGCTTGAGGTCGGGCTTCATCGTCTGAACCGCTGGCTTTGTAGGCTGCGCGGCAGGTGTCTCCGACTGGGATGGTTCCGCTTGGGGATCGGACGGTTGGCTCGCGGCTGCCGACGGCGTTTCGTTGCTCGTTTGTTGTCGAGCCGTGTCTAGATCGCGGACACTCGTCAGCGCAACTCCTAAAAAGTGCATGCCATCCCCGGACAGTCGATGCAATGTCAGGACGTTCGTCCCCTTGCGGTGGGGCACTTCGAAGATGTCGGTTGTATTCGACGCGTTGCCCTCACCATGCCGCGCCTCGCTTTTTCGGATGAGTTGCCCGTTGTTGAGCACCTCGAAGCGTTCCTCGCCGCTGCCACCGGGGTTCCATTCGATATGCAGGTAGTAGGTCCCCGAGCGTGCGACGTCGTATGTGATGACAATGGTGTTGACGTCGGGTTTCCCCTCGGCGATATTGCCCAGTCCCGCAGGGCACTTGTCCGGCTTGGTAAGCGGCCACACATGGACGGTCTTGTTTTCGATGGTGTACAACCGGTTCGTCTCATCCAGGAGTCCCGAAGCACTCATGTCCCAGATGACAACAGGAACAGCGGCGCCGTCTCGGTTACGCCACACGTACCCCAGCACCATCAAGAGGCACAGCGCACCCGCAACTACGCCAATTACCATGGGGCCCCAAGGTATTCGCTTCCTCCTTGGGAGCGGCGGGAGGGCGGGCGGGGCGGTTGTCTTGTTCCTTGCCGACGCCCGCATGGCTTCCCGCAACTTTGTGTAGTCGGCTTCCGATAGTTGCCCCGAGGCGCGGAGGGTCTCCAAGTGATCCGACGCGGATTCCGTATTCT
>JAKJDA010000023.1:0-2856 GCA_022706165.1 Candidatus Hydrogenedentota bacterium
GGGGGAGGTCGTCCGGGGGCGCGTGGTCGAGATCAATCCCGACTGCGTGCTCGTGGATATTGGGTACAAGAGCGAAGGCGTGGTCCCGCTTGACGAATTCGCCAGCCCCAATGACGTGAAAGTGGGCGATGTATTCGACGTGTTCATCGAGGAGCCTGAAGACGACGAAGGGATGCCGGTCTTGTCGAAGATGAAGGCCGACAAGATCAAGAATTGGACGCATATCCAGCGCGTATATGAAGAGGATGGCGTCATCGAGGGCCGTATCGTGCGTCGCGTGAAGGGCGGTCTCAAGGTGGACATTGGCATAGATGCGTTCATGCCGGCCAGTCAGTTGACGTGGCGGCCGACGAGCGATCTGGACCGGTATTTGGGCCAGACGATGGAGTTGAAGATTATCAAGCTGACGAAGCGGCGCCGGAATGTCGTCGTGAGTCGCCGCAAGCTGCTGGAAGAGCAGCGGGCGGACGAGAAGCGCCGGCTGCTGGAGACGATCCACGAGGGCGCGCTGATCGAGGGCGAGGTGAAGAACATCACCGATTTCGGCGCGTTCGTGGATGTGGGCGGCATCGATGGGTTGCTGCACGTGACGGACATGTCGTGGGGCCGCGTGAAGCATCCGTCGCAGGTGGTGTCGGTTGGCCAGCGCATTCAGGTGATGGTCCTCAATTTCGATCCGCACACCGAGCGCATCAGCCTTGGGTTGAAGCAGAAGAGCGAGAATCCCTGGAAGACCGCCGAGCAGCGGTATCCGGTGGGCGGCGTGGTGCGCGGCCGCGTGGTCAGCATGACGGAGTACGGCGCGTTTGTGCAGCTTGAGGACGGCATCGAGGGCATGGTGCACGTGAGCGAGATGAGTTGGACGCGGCGCGTCCGTCACCCCAGCGAAGTGGTGTCGCTCGATGAGGAAGTGGACGTGATGGTGTTGAGCGTGGACCCGCACGCGGAGAAGATCGCGTTGGGTCTCAAGCAGACGCGTCCGAACCCGTGGCGCGAGTTGTCCAGCCGTTACCCGATTGGATCGAAGGTTGCCGGCACGATTCGCAACATGACGGATTATGGCGCGTTTGTGGAGATCGAGGAAGGCATCGACGCGCTGTTGCATGTCAGCGATATTTCGTGGACCAAGAAGGTGGCGCATCCTTCCGAGGTTTTCGAGAAGGGGCAGCAGGTCGAGGTCAAGGTGCTCAGCATCGATCCCGACAATGAGAAGATCAGCGTGGGTCTCAAGCAGCTTGAGAAGGATCCGTGGCAGGAGGTCGTCGAGGCGCACCCGGTCGACTCGCATGTCGAGGTCGAAATCGCCAAGTTGGTCAGTTTTGGCGCGTTCGCGCGGATGGACAACGGCATCGAAGGCCTGATCCACGTCAGCGAATTGTCGAAGGAGCGCGTGCAGAAGCCCGAGGAGGTGCTGTCGGTCGGGGATAAGGTGATGGCCAAGGTCATCAGCATTGACCCGAACGAGCGGAAGATTGGCCTGAGCCTGCGTGAGTATCAGCGCGACAAGGAAGAGGGCATTGAGGCGGGGTATCGCGTGAGCGGCGACGCCACGGTGAGCATCGGCGACGTGATCGGCAACGCCATACCGAAGTCGTTGTTGAATCAGGGGGATCCGACTGCGGCAGCCAATGAAATGATGGCGGAAATGGGCGAGGCCGCCAAGTCGGAAAGCGACGCTGTGGAGCCCTCGTCCGACGCGGACAAAGCGGAGTAAACGTTTTCCGCGGTAGAGGTTGGAACGGGCGTTGCCCCCAAGGGCAGCGCCCGTTTTTTCGTTTTTTTTGGGTTGCGCCGGCCCTCTTGCGCCGGTCTGGGGGGTCGACTACAATACGGGCGGACAGGGTGTCGAATTCATCATGAACGCCAATGCCATAGCCCCGGTGCGGGTGCTTCCCGAGGAGGTGGCAAATAAGATTGCCGCCGGCGAGGTTGTCGAACGTCCGGCCAGCGTCGTCAAGGAACTTATCGAGAATTCCCTTGACGCGGGGGCGACGCGCATAGAAGTGCGCCTGGTCGAAGCGGGGCGCCGGACCATCGAAGTTGTCGATAACGGTCATGGCATGTCGGAGCAGGATGCCCATTTGGCCATCGAGCGCCACGCCACCAGCAAAATCCGCCGGGCCGAGGATTTGGACAACATCGTTACTCTCGGTTTCCGGGGCGAGGCGTTGGCGAGCATCGCGGCGGTTTCTCGTTTTGAATTGGTCACGCGGCGCGCGAAGGACGATGCCGCCGTGCGGCTGCGCGTCGAAGGCGGCGTGTTGCGCGATGTCACGAAGGTGGCCGGTCCGGTCGGCACGCGCATCGCGGTGAACCGTCTCTATTTCAATACGCCTGTTCGCGCGAAATTCCTGAAGGGCGTCACGTCGGAACTGAGCCAATGCATCGATGTCGTTCAGCGTCATGCGTTGGCGGCGTCGGGTGCGGCGTTCCGGTTGTTGCATAACGACAAGGAATTGTTGGATGTTCCGGCGAATGCGAGCTTGCGCGATCGGGTGGCGTTGATGTGGGGATTGAATTTCGCGAGCGAATTGACGGACCTTGACGACGAAGCGGAGGGCTTTTGCGTGACGGGCCTCATCGGGACGCCCGGCCTTTCTCGTTCCACGCGTTCGCACCAATTTTTCTTTCTCAATGGGCGTCCCATTGTCAGCCGGACGCTGCAGTATGGTTTCGAAGACGGGTACCGGGAATTGTTGACCATCGGGCGCCGGCCGGTTGGCATTGTGTTGTTGGACATTTCGCCGCGCATGGTGGACATCAATATTCATCCCGCTAAGCGCGAGGTGCGGTTTCGCGACGATCGCGCGGTGCGCGCGGCCCTGCAGGGGATGGTCCGGCGCCGGTTGGCTCAGC
>JAKJDA010000023.1:2866-15728 GCA_022706165.1 Candidatus Hydrogenedentota bacterium
ACGATGCGCGGCGCGTGCAGCATCTCGATCTGCGCGTTCGCCCTGCGACAGGGCCGCATGCCGCGCATCCGACGGACGCCGGCGCGGAAGCAGAAGCGCGGGGACCGGTCGCGCCGGAAGAAGCGGTCCCGGTTGAGATCGCCGCCGCCAATCCCCGGAGCGCCTGCCAGGAACCGGTGCAGGAGGACCTCGTTGGCGACGAAGCGGAGCCGTTGGAGTGGGGCGAGACGGCCGAAGCGACGCCGCCATCCCTCGAGCCTCGCGCCGTGTACCGCGCCTTCGAGCGTCTTGAGGACGCGCCGCTCCAGATTTTTGACACGTACCTTCTTGTTCCCAGCGACGACCGCCTGCTTATCATTGATCAGCATGCGTTGCATGAGCGCCTGACCTATGATGCGCTCTGCGCCGATCTTCAGGAACACGAATACGAATCGCAGCAATTGGCCGTGCCGCTGCTGCTCGACATTCCCCCCTCCCACACGAAATTGCTCGATGCGAACATCGGGCTTTTTCGCAGGCTGGGATTCGAGATCGAGCCTTTTGGCGGCACGACGTATCAAGTGACCGGCATCTGCCACCTCTACGAAGAATCGAAAGTCCCGGACAGCATCTATCGCGTGCTCGACGCGCTCGCGCAAGGCGATTTGTTTTCGCGGCAGGATTTCATGACGAACCTGTTGCGGCTGACCGTCGAGGCGTGCCGCGGTTCGGTCAAGGCGGGCGATCGCCTGGCTCCGCAGGAACGGCGCGGATTGCTCGACGGCTTCCGCCGCTTGCGCCCGCCGTACACCTGCCCGCACGGCAGGCCCATCGTGACCGAGTTGACCCTCGCGCAGATGGAAAAGAGTTTCCGGAGACGCTAGTGACCTGTCTTGTCTGTCCTTTCTTCACATCCTGAAAAGTTCGGGAGATCATGGATGCCACAGGTGGTTGACCTGGGCCTGTGTTTTCTGGAAACGCGCGAATAGGAGTGCGATGAATACTCATCTGTCGCCGTCTGACAAGGAGCTTTATCGAGCGGTTGACGAGGTTCTTCACTAATATGGGACCCGATCGAGGTGGCCAGAGAGCCGAGGGCGCAGTGTCCCGCCACTGAAGTGGTGGGCTACATTCAATTGTCCCTCCGGGACACTACGCAAAATTGGGAGTGCGCAGGATCGCGAAACAGTTTGCATCGTGAATGAATCAATGAATTTGCAACTCAAGACACTAGCTATCATTTGGACAACGGTCCAGCAGGACTTGCCGCAGTTGCTCCCGCAACTCAAGGCTATTCTGAGCCTGGAGCAATGATGGCCCCCGAGACGGCTCAACGTGTTACGGTCCTTGATGGGAGCGCGGTGAGTATTGGGACGCGTGAGGCGCCCCGCATCATCGCGGTGACCGGGCCGACGGCGTCGGGCAAGACCGCCCTTGCCATCGAGCTTGCCGAACGCCTTCACGCCGAGATCATCTCGGCGGATTCCATGCAGGTTTACAAAGGCATGGAGATCGGGTCCGCCGCGCCCACGCCCGAAGAGCGCGCCCGCGTGCCGCACCATCTGGTCAGTTTTCTCGAACCTGGCGCGCCGTATAGCGCCGGGATGTTTGAGCGGAAAGCCCGCGCCATCATCGATGACCTCGCGCGGCGCGGACACGAGACGGTGGTGGTGGCTGGCGGATCGGGGTTGTACCTGCGCGCGCTGTTAGAGGGACTGTTCCCCGGACCGGAAAGGGACGACGTCATCCGTGCGCGGTTGCAGGATGAAGCCGAGGCGGTCGGCGCGCCGGCATTGTTCGCGCAATTGGAGCGCGTCGAACCCGACTATGCCGCGACGATTCACCCCAACGACCTGCGCCGGATCATCCGCGCGATTGAGGTCCACGAGCTTACCGGACGCCCCTTTTCGGCGTGGCGCCGCGAGCACCGCGCGACCGCCACATCCATGCAGGCCGTCTCAATCGCCATAGACCATCCCCGCGACGTCCTCTACGACCGCATCAACCGCCGCGTCGACGCCATGATCGAGCGCGGATTCGTCGACGAAGTCCAGCGCCTGCTCGATGCGGGGCACGCCCGTCATATCGACCATCTCCGCGCGCTCGGCTACCGCGAATTCGCCGCTTGCCTGTGCGGCGAGGGGGGGTGCGAAGAGGCCGTTGAAACCATGAAGCGCAACACTCGTCGCTTTGCCAAACGTCAACTCACTTGGTTCCGCGCCGATCCGAAAATACGGTGGCTGAAGGGGACGCCGGAAAAGACCCCCTCGGAATATGTCCGGGAACTGGAGGATCAGGGGGTTGTCGCGATGAGATAGGTGACCCGCACGGTGGCGGCGCATGTCATCCGTCGAAGCGAGGGAAGGTGTTCTTTGGAACCGCTCGGGCGATTCCAGGTTGCGTCTTGCATGACGACTTTTTCCACTTGGGATATGACGGCTCCCATGATCGCGGCGGCGCTTTCCGCGGGTGGATACGCCTTTTCAATCGCTTTCGCCACCGCGCTCTGGAGCAGCGGTTTGGGATCGTCCAGTCCCAACACCGGGCCTTCGAACCCGCACGATAGTTTTTCCGCCGTTGCGCGCAATTGATCGCACACGGACGCAAATTTGGCCAGTCCGTCGGACACGCCCGTGAAGTCCTTGCAGGAAAACCGGACGCGGGCGTTGCGCGCTACGACAACCAGGGCCGCATCGGCCACGGCCGGCTCGAACACGACGAGTTCCGATGGCGTCAGGCCGCGTTTCTCGAACTCTTCGCGGAGCGAGGTCTCGAAAGAGGCCGAAGCCTTGAGAACTTCCGCGACCGATCCCCCGGTGCGCATGGAATGGAACCAGAATTCCGCATAATCAGGCGCGGCCTCGACCGTGCCCTCTCCGATGGTCTCGATGGTGATGGGCTCCGGCTGAACGCGCTGCTGCTGTTGCGCCAACGCGCCGCTGACGAAGGTCAACGCCACACACAATCCCCGCATGCTGGCCCGCATCATGGACGATCTCCTTCTCGCACGATTCCGGTCGGCGCGGCGCAGGCCGCCGCCATCGGCCTGATTATTTCATAGAAGCGGGTCGCGATACGACCTCGCCGGATCAGAGCGGCGGGAGCGTTCCATTTCCTGGTTCTGTGGCGCGCCATGACCCTGTTGCGCCTACGCCCCGAGATTGGTAGTGTTTTTGCATGAATGCCGACGCGACAACAACGAGCCGCCCGCGGCGGTCTTGCTCAGACCGCATGCAGGTATTGTGGTTGCGGGCCGGGTTCTTTTTGGCTGGCGCGATTCTGTTCGGGGCGGTCTTGTTTGTCTTGCACACATGGGGCGGCTCGTGGGCTCGCGTCGCGTACCGTCCCATACTCATGCAGCGCGTCGATGAAGCGCGCGCCCGAGGCGCGTTTGGTGAAGCCGAGGCGCACTTGTTGCGCGCGTTGAGGGTTTCGCCGGCGTATGCGCCGGACGTTTTCGCGGAGGTCCGTCTGGATCTATGCGTGATGCCGGAACTCGCGCAACGCCTCCGGCAGCTTGTGCCTTCCCTGGAAGAGCCTCATGTTTCGCATGTGGAGGCGGGACGCGACAGCGCGCTGTTTGCGGCGCCTATGGCGCACCCAAGCAGCACGGCGAACCCCGAATAATACACGAACGGCATGACCAGGCTGATCGCGCCGTAGGCCCCAAGCAGGACTGCGTATGCCGCCAAGCGCGCCCGCTCGTCCGGATTCGAGCGCGCCCTCAGCCATGCGGCGCACAGCGAAGCGGCGATGCAACTCCACAGCCAGCCGTAGGCAGCCAGCCCCGTCCATCCGGTTTCAATCCAGAGCAGCAGCGGAACGTTGTGGACGGTCACGGCCGGCGTTTCGCCAAGCGGGTCTTCAAGGTGGATGACGGCTTTGTGCGCCGTATCAAGGCCAAAGCCGAACGCACCGCCTTCCTGGGCCCGGTTCATCATGCCCGCATAGTGCCAGACGCGCGAGGCGATTGAGGCGTCGCCGCCTTGCCGAAATTCCGTCGCCCGCCGCTGCACTGACTCGATCAATGCGGGGTGGATTGCCCAGACCATGGCCGTGATTCCCGCGGCGGCCGCGACGCCAACGCCCAGAACACGGAAACGGCGTCGCGACGCGACGACTCGGAGCAGCGCGAGCGCGATGCATACGGCCCATCCCGCGCGAGACATCGTGAGGGCAAGGCCAACGGCGATCGCCAGGAACGCTCCTGCGGACAACCCCGCGCGAAAGCGCCCCCGCCACAATCGCCGTTCGAACAGCAGAAACGATGTCGCGAACAAGAACAGCAACGCTTGGTGATTGGGGTCCGGCAGGCCGACGCTCAAGCGCCGGATGCTCGAATTCGCGATGATCGAATCAGCCGCGGCGGGGACGTGACCCCAGAAAAAACTGTCCATGGCGGCCAGGCCGCTCAATGCCGCCGCGGACACGAACAGCGCGGGAATCCGGACTTGAACGGATTCGGATCGGGCAATTTCCGCAATTGCGTAGAATAGCAGGGCATACTGGAAAAATGTTTGTGTCGCGTTCCAGGAAGCGTCGGAATCGATCGAATGCGGCAGCGAGGCAAGACAGGCCGCCGCAAACAGCGCGATTCCCGATTCAATGTGCGCCCGGGCAAAAGGAGGGCGGCGTTCCGACACTCTCCGGATAACGTGGACCAGCACGGCAAGTCCGCCCATCGCTTTGGTCAACGTCCACCCTGCGCCCGGGATCGTCGTCAACGCCTGCAGCGGCAGGGAAAACACGAGGGCGTATAGGGCGTAGCGCTCGAGGGCGCACAGCGCGAGAGATAGACGGCTGTGCGGCGGCTGTGCGGCGAGAGTCATTTCCGGTTCTCCAACAAGAGCGCCGCGGGCAGGTCCGCTCCCAGCGAAACGGCTTCCGCGGCGCGATCGCCGCCGGACAAACAGGCGACGAATGCGTACGCCTGAAGCGCGTCCGGGGCGGGCAGAGCCTTCAGGCCAAAACGCTCCAATAGCAGTCGCCGCGCATCCATAGACATACGCGCCACGGCCTCGCCCGATGCGCATCCCGCCAGCAAGGCCGCCCCGCTTTCGCGTTCGATCCAGTCCTGGAATTGGCGCGGGGCGCGAGTCAACGGAGCAAAACAGAAGGTCGCGTCCCGAATCACTTCGCCCGAAACGGCATCCACCACGGCAAACCACCATCCCCTCGGCGTGGATACGCACCGGCGTCTCCCCTCCGACAACACCCCGTACGTGTTGCCGGTCGCTCCTCCGTGGGCAAACACGGCGATGGCGGTCGCGGAGGTTTCTCCGACAGCGCACGACGGCAAGTCTTGCGGTTCGGCGCCGAGCCATGTCAGGAGCGCGGCGCTCTCCTCCGGGGTCGGCTCAGGGTTCAGTGCGCCAAAAGCGAGACTGCCGCAAATGCGGCCCGCCTCCACGAAATCCGTGGATGCCATCGGCAACGGCGGCGCAGTCTCCCAAAACGTCAACAGAGGATTGTCCCCCTGCGCCGACAAGCGATGCATTCGCAAACGCGCGAGCGGATTCTTCATGGACTCGGGATAACGCGCTTCCAGGCGGTTCACGAAATCGCGAACGGCATCTTCGGTCGGCGGAACTCCGTTACTGGGAAGCAAGGCGCAGGCGTCGCCCGCTTCCGGCGCCGTTGCGAGGCAAATGCCGAGTCGGATTGCATCGGTCTGTCCCGCCGCTACGGCCAGATGTTCGATCGCGAATTCTGGAAAGCCGCGCTCGAACATGATCTCGGCCGTGATCGCGTGCAGCGGGCGGAAATACGGGTGGACGAGGAGGAGTTTTCGCGCGAATTGCGAGGCCTGGTCCCACTCGCGCTGCCGGGTGAGGTCTTCCAGGCGTCGCAGTTCGGGAAGCGCCGCGCCGGGAAGCGCGCGCGCGTTCATGGCGATTTGCGCAACCACCAACGCGAGAACCGTCGCAACGGCGGCAGCGGCGAGTATCGCGTCGCGCGGCATCGTGCGTCCGTTACGGCGCGCTGGCCGGCAATATAGACAGTTCACATCCATCGAACCACAACGTTCCTGTCCCGCCTGGCGACGATTCGGGCGCGGGACGTCGCAAGAAGACCAGCATTTTGTCGGTGTCGCCGGGGACCGCGAACGAGATCGACGTCAAGGTCCAATCTTGCGTTCCGCTAACGGCGGGCTCGCTAAAACGGCAGAAGGCCTGATAGCCTTTTTCGCCGTGCTGGACTTCGATGCCGGCCTGTCCTGCCACGTCGCGACTTTTGACGTAGGCGCGCAACAAGTAGGAGGCGCCGGGAACAAGTCCGCTCACTTCCTGGGCAATGCCCAAATTGGCGCTGGCATCGCAATTCACCATGAGCGAGGCCGAACCTTCGAGGAAGGGTTCCGAGCCGCTCCCTTGCTTTACGCCCTGCGTATCCATGATGTTCCAAGCGACGGGCCGTCCGTCGCGCCATTCTTCGAAACCGGCGTTTTGGAGCAGGTTGTTTCGCGCAATGGGCGTCGCTTTCAACTCCGCCCTGTCCCACCATACGGCACCGTTTCCGTCCGAAGCGAGGGAAGACGCCAAAACGAGTTGAAGACGCTTCGTGAACAGAGGCGGCTCGAATGACAAGGAAACCAATGTCCATTCGTTTTCGGAAAGCGTCGTCTTTTCTCCCTGTGCGGCAAACCGCGCCGCGCCGCCTTCTGCGTCCCGCGCTTCGGTGCGGACGTCTCCTTTTCCGCGAACAAGCGCCCGGGCCTGGTACATCGTTTTGCCGGTCACGTTGATCGTCTGCTTGAGCTCGCAGGAGGCGACGCCTTCGATGCGCAGGCTGCGATCGCCGCTCGCCACCAGCGGCAACGAGGTCTCGGCGCGTGCGGCCTCGGCAGGCAAGACGGACCATCCCTCCGGGCTGTCGTTGGCGAATTTCTCGAAATCTCCATTGATCAGCGCATTGGGGCCTGCGGCCCCTTCGGCAAGGGGAGGGATCGGGACGGGATCATAGACCACCATCGTTCCCGGAGCCGGACGATCGGGAGCGGACGCCACGGGGCCGGTCTGCTCTTTTTGCGTTTTGCTGCAGCCGACCACAAGCGCCGCCGCACAGCCGATCGCCAGCATTCGCCCAACTCTTCCCCATCCGCAATGTTTTTCGGATCGCATGCCTATTGTTCCTCGCGCGTAGTTCATTCGTTCGCCAAGCCGCTGCTACGGCGCCGCTTTTCGGGACAGTATAGCACCGCGCCGCCAACCGTTCACGGCGATCGCCTGCAGAATGCGCGGGCAGGCGCTCAGGACGAGCGTGACTCAGCGAAGGCCGCCGGATCGATTGTTTCTCGGAGCGTTCCTCGGTATCCTTTCGTGGGCGATGTTTGGCGGGGCGCTGTTTTGGATGCGGCCGGATCTGGGAAAAAGGAGGACTGCTTCATGGGGGTTTCGATGTTGTTCGTGATCAGTTCGCCTCGGTCAGGCAGCACGATGCTGGAACGGATGCTCGAGTCGCACTCAATGATTCTCGGCGGTCCGGAGCCGCATCTCATAACCCCGCTGGCGCATCTGGGCGTATGGGATAAAGTGGACAAGGCCCCCTACGATCACATTCTCGCGGCAGAGTCGCAAAAGCTGTTTGTTGCGAAGTTGCCGCATGGCGAGCAGGACTATTGGGACGCGTGCCGGGCGTATTGCGACGTGTTGTATGGGCGGTATCTCGCGACCAGCGCGAAGACCGTCTGTCTTGACAAGACGCCGGCGTATGCCTTGACGCTGCCGTTTTTGATGAAGGTGTTTCCCGACGCGAAGTACGTCGTGCTGACGCGGCATCCGCTCGCGACTTTTTCGTCGTATGCCAATTCTTTTTTCAACGGCGATTACCAGGCGGCCCATGCCTACAATCCGTTGCTGGAGCGGTATGTGCCGGCCATTGCGCGGTTCCTGCGGCAGCAGTCGGTGGGGCATCTGCACGTGCGCTACGAGGACCTCGTCAAGGACCCGGAAACGTGGATGGAGCGCACGTACGCCTACATTGGCGTGCCGTTTGAGAGAGATACGGTCGATTATGGAGTCAAGACTCCAACGCAGAACAAGCCGGAGGGACTCGGCGATCCGTTGGGCGTGGATCGGCACACGCGTCCCACGACAGGATCGATCTCGAAATGGGTCGAGGAGCTTGCCGCGGACGCTGACAAGCGCGCATTTATGGAGAACGTCATGGGACGCCTCGATCCGGACGACTTGACCGTTCTCGGGTATCCCGTGGAGAGCCTCTGGAAGCCGCTCGAAGAGGCTCTGGGCCGGTCTATCGCGCCGAGGGCCAAGTCGTCGTTCTCGCTTTACCATGCCCAGCGCAAGGCGATTGTCGCGTTGCGCGCGGCGGCGCGGCGCCACGGCCCGCTGCGCAAGACGCTTTCGAAAATACGGTTGGCGTGCGATGTCCTGCTGCGCGAGTGAGATGGAAATCGCCGGCGAAGCGTGGTACATAGAGAGTTGTTTCTTCGACGAACGCAGCAAAGGAGACCATCTGGAATGTCGGAAACGGGCGATACGATTGCGTTGGCGTACCTTGCCTTGGCGGTGTTCGCCGAAGACGGGACGCTCGACATGCGGGAATTGGACGCATTGCTGGCGCAGGCGCGCCGCGACAACAAAGTGACGGATCAGGAGAAGCGCATCCTGGCGAATGTATTCGATCGCATTGGCCGCGAGGACGTCGCGACGGACGTGTGGGACCGCATCCAATCGGTCCGCCGTCAATACGAAATCTAAGCGCATCGCCCATGCGTCTTTTTCTCATACGCCACGGGCAATCGCTCGAGAACCTGAACGGTCCTCTTCCCCCGGACGCCGATCCGCCGCTCACCGAACTGGGTCGACGGCAGGCGCAGCGCGTCGCCGATCGTTTTGCGGGGATGAAGCTGGACGTATTGTATTGCGGTCCGTTGCGGCGCAATCTGCAAACGGCTATTCCTCTTGCGCGGGCGACAGGCCTCGATCCTTGCCTGCTGCCTTCGCTTCACGAAGTTGGCTCAACGGTCGATGCAACGAATTTCGCGTATGCCGTCGAGCAGTTTCCGCGCATCCGGATTCTTTCCGAAGCCGCTTACGATCGGCTGGCGCCAAACGAAACGCGGGTCGAGGCTTTTGAACGCGCGGGAGCCTTGGTCGCATGGCTTTGCGGCGCCCATGTGGCGGCCGAGCAGGCCGTGGCCGTGGTCACGCACGGCATGTTTTCCGATCTTCTGTTGTCGCGCTTTTTGGGGATGGCCTTTGCGGACTATACGCGCTTCAGCACCGGCAATTGCGCCGTGCATATCGTCGACGTGACGCCGGACCGTCTTAAAGTCCTTAAACTCAATGACGAATCCCACCTCCCCGAGCCGGATCGCACCTGATCGCAGACGCTTTTTCTCCCGGAATGGGGGCTTTTTCCCCGCGTCCCGCGTCTTTTGATCCAGAAGAAGGCGCGGAAAAGGGAAAACAACGGTCTTCTCGCGTCGGATGTCTTGAGGAGCGCGTTGTGCCGCAAGCGTTGCGTCACGCTTTTCCGTCTTTGCATCCGATCGCGGGGCTCCAAGCGCTGGGGATAATAGGCCTAAACATCCAAGTGGCGCAGCGTTTACGGTTCTGCATCCGCTGATCGATTGACGCTTGTGCAAGGCTTCCACTATGATGCCATACGCGGATGCCAATGTGCGGAACGGCGTTGTTGTCGTGCGAGACGGGGGCTGGGAAAGCCCAGGCCCGGATATCGACTGGAAGGGCGGTCTGTTGACGAGGCATATGTTGATAGCCAGCGCTGCGGCGCTTTTTTTCATCTCTCTGCTTGCCACGGCGTTGCTTGTTCCCTTTGTCATGCGGTTCGCCCGGGCCATAGGCGCGGTGGATCGAGGCGGCTACCGGAAGGTTTTTCAGGGCGCGATGCCGTTGTTGGGCGGATTGGGCATAGCCTTGCCGCTCATCGCGTTGTGTCTGACCGGCGCCGTCGCAGGCTACGGCGTCGTTCGTCACTGGCAGTGGTTTTGGCTTTACCGTCGAGACGCGTTCGACGCGTTGTTTTCGTTGGCGGGCGAGCGCGGCAATTTTATGACGTTGGCATGGGGCGGCGCCGCCATTGTGGCGCTGGGTCTGGTGGACGACATCAAAGGGATGCGCGCTCGCTGGAAGCTTGCCGGGCAGACGGTTGTCGCGATCATGGTCTGCTTGTCGGGGCAGATGCTCACTACGGTGTCCCTGCCGTTTTGGGGGAGCGTCACCTTGGGCGCCGGCGTGGGCGGGCTGATTAGCGTGCTGTGGATAGTCGGCCTGATCAATGCGTTCAATTTGATCGATGGCGTGGACGGCCTTGCTTCGGGCGTTGCCTTGGTGGGGGCGGGGGCCCTGATCGCGCTGAGCCTGATTCAGCAAGATGTTTTCGTGATGTTTGCCGCCGCTGCGTTGACCGGGAGTCTGCTCGCGTTTCTGTTTTATAATTTTCCTCCGGCGCGGATATTTCTTGGCGACACGGGCAGCATGTTTCTGGGGTATGCGTTGGCGTTGCTTTCGCTTTCGGGGGCGCAAAAATCCGAAGCCGCGATGGTTGTCGCGGGGCCCATGCTGGCCCTCAGCCTGCCGTTGTTTGAAACGGTCGTCTCCATTCTCCGCCGTTCCGTTCGAGGGGTTCCGTTATTTGCGGGAGATGCGCATCATACGCATCACCGGCTTTTGAGCAAGGGTTATTCGCAGCCGAGGATTGTGATCACCTTTTGCGGCGTGGCGCTGCTTCTTGCGGGAGCGGGGGTCATGTCCGCGTTGATTCCCGCTGGATCGCGCTGGGGGTGGTGTCCGTACGCGGTATACGCGGGGTCGCTTCTGTATATTGCCGTGCTGGCGGGTTATCTTCGCCCGGCGAGTTTCGAGGCGACCCTGGAACGGCATCAGCGCAACAAAGGTTTCCAGGCCTTGGCGCGCTACGTCGCTCCTCGGTTGGGCAGGGCCAGGCCGTCCGTTGAAACGGGGTTGCTGTTGGAACTGTGCCGGCAGGAACTGGAACTTGCGGGCATCGAGGTGCGGCGGCAGGCGAACCGGCTCGTGTTGCTTGCGACGCAGCCCGGCAGCGACGACGCGGCGCGAACGCCCTTCGAAACGTTTGGGGTGAAATCGTCCGACGGTCAGGATCTTTTGGTCGCGTATGCGTTTGTTTCCGCCCCGGACGAAACCCGGCGCCAGGATGTTTGCGCCTGCTTGGCCGCGATTTTTGACGGGATGGATATCGACGAGTTGGACGCGGTCATTTCGCGCGATGGCAATCGGCGCAACTCAATCCCCGGACAGCCTTGACCGCCTCGTCGTGTGTTCCGTGTTCTCGTGCACACTGCTCCCATTGCTTGCCCAATTCCGGGATGTGCGTGAACTCGCGAGTCTTTATCAGGGCGCACAAAAGAGACTCGTACACGGAGACGGGACAATGCGCGGATCGGTATGCTTGCCAATACAAAGGCAAGGCCTGCAATGCGTCGTCCTGTTTCCATAACAACATGTCCGCAAGGCGCACCAGCGCCTCTGTGCGTGCGGCCATCGTGGTAAACGGCTGATGCAGCGCCAGCCGGTACGCTCGTTGCGCGTTTGCATAGCGGGCCATTTCCTCGAATCGCATGGCGCGCGAGGCCAGCGAGTCGCCCTCGCCAACGTCCCCGTTCGCGCTCCAAACGATCGGGCTCGCCGGTTCCGGAGCATCGGGCTCCGCCGTGCGGAACAAAACGGACGACCCGATCAAGACCGCTGCAACCCCGCCTGCCAAACCCAGAAAGATCCTTCGGTCGCGCGGCGCGATGGCGCGGGCGTACGCCATCCAGTCGGCGCATAGGCGCTTCGTCGAAAAATCATTTGCGTCTTGCGAGGCGGCCCCGTTGTTTTCCGGATCGGTAAGCCCGATCGCCGCGCCCGCGAGCATCCACCAAAGCATCATGGCGGTATACACCTGAAACGTTCCGTCCACCAAGGCGATGGTCATCCATGCGCATCCGCTTGCCGCGGACCCCAGCGCCAGGTAACGCGCCAACGGAACAGCTCCGCCCCGGCGCCACAATTGGCCTATCAGGCCGAACATGAGCGCCGTCCATAACGCAAGACCCGGAATTCCGGTTTCAAACAAAAACTTGCGATAGTCGCAATGGGCGGCCAGCAGCACGCCCGGGGCATAGGGCGATCCCGCCGTGAATTGTTCGACCGAGCCCAAGCCGTGACCGCGAATAGGATGCTCCACAATCGCCGCGTCGATGGCGCGCCAAAGTTCCTTGCGCGATTCAAGGGAGCTTTGCTCTTTTGGGTTGGGATGCAACAGGGCCGCTGTGCGTTGTTGAAACACGCCGCTCGCAAACCCAACCGCCGTGAACAGCGCCAGAAAAAGAGCCAACAGCAGAAAACGCTTGAGCCCAGCGCACAAGACCGCGACTTCGATTACAAAGGCGACCATCGCCGAGCGGGTGGCGGTGGCGATGAGGGCCACGGGCATCAGCGCGGCGAGGCCCAGAAAGCCTGTACGGGCCGCCCATCGCTTCGAAAACAGGGCGCATCCTATCGCTATGGGGAACAGCACCAACAACATATCCCCATACGCCTGCGGATAGTCCTTGAATCCATCGAGGCGGCGCCAATTCATCGCGTTGCCGGAAAAAGACTTTACCATTTCCGCAAAACCGGCCTTGTTCACCACCCATAGGAATTGGGCGCCGCCGATGAGGAGCGTGCCCACGGCGATGAGGAGAGACACCCAGATCAAGGCCCGCGCAAAACGCTGGGAACGAGCGGCGCACGCCATTCCGAAGACAACCACATAGGACGCGTAATTGATCCATTGTCGAAAACCGAAAAAGGGGTTCGTGGACCAAAGCAATGACAGGCCGCAGACCAGCAGGAATGCCGCGGCGATCCATGCCACAGGCTTGCGCGCC
>JAKJDA010000240.1 GCA_022706165.1 Candidatus Hydrogenedentota bacterium
GCTTGCGTTGGGCATTCGTCCGGTGTGTGTCGTCTTGATGGGGGCGGTGGGGCGCGATCTGAATCGCGTTCTTGCACAGACGGGGCGTCTTCTCTGGGCATATGGCGCCGCTTTTTCGGCAGGGTGGCTTTTGTGAAAGTCGTCAACGCTTCGCTGTATCGCTACGATCTGTCGTTGCGTCGTTCTCTCGCCGGATACGGCGCGGGGCGGTCGGGCGAGTCGTCTTGCGTGCGAAGCGGCTTGATCCTTCGTGTGGCGGCGGCAGATGGCGCGGAAGGCGTTGGCGAGATTGCGCCACTTCCCGGCGCGAGCGGCGAATCGATTGATGCGGCGCAATTATTTGCGACGCAGTGGATGGAATGGATTTGCGGAAAGGGCGTTTCGTGCGTTCGGCCTGTTCTCGATCATGTTTTGAGCGGGATGTCGTGGCGCGGCCCTGGAATATTGCCGCCGTCGGTTCGGTTTGGCGTCGATTGCGCTGTTCTTGATTTGCTGGCCAGGGGGGAGGGCATGACGGTTGCGGAAACGCTTTCCCAAGCGCATCGTTCATGCGTTGCAGTCAATGCGTTACTGGCGGGTCCTTTGGATGATGTGGGCGATGTCGCCGGGCGGTTGGTCCAGAAGGGATATTCGGCGTTTAAGCTGAAGGTTGGGCGCGGCGACAGGGAGTCGGAGCTTCGTGCGGCGTTTCGCGTTCGCGAAGCGATTGGGCCTGGCGCCCGTTTGCGCCTTGATGCGAATCGAGCGTGGCATTTTGAGGAGGCCGTTGACGTTGCCGCCGGATTTTCTGAGGCGCATATCGATTATATTGAGGAGCCCTTGCGCGACGTTTCCCGATTGCCGGAGTTTGTGAGGGCTGCGGGGGTGACGATTGCGTTGGATGAGTCGTTAAGCGATCCGCGTCTTGATTGGCGCGCATTGGCGTTCTGTGCTGGAGCCTTTGTTGTCAAGCCTACGTTGGTTGGCGGCTTGGATGCGTTGGCGGCGCTGGATGCATTGGCGGCGGAGAGATCCATTCCTCTCGTTATCAGCTCGTGTTTCGAAAGCGGCGTTGGCCTCGCATGCCTGGCGCAATGGGCGGCCTCGTTGCGTTCCGCTGACACCCATGCGGGACTTGGCACAGGCGCATGGTTTGGGGAGGACGCAGCCGCTTTCACGCCCATGGCGGCTGACGGACATATTGTGGTAAAAGATGCGGCGGCGGTACGGCCGGATTTCACCCGAATGCGCGAGGTCGCCCGTGTTTGCTAGCGCCGAGTGTCCCTTGCATGTGGCGGCAAGGCGCGCTCCCGGCGCGGCGGCATTGGTCACCGCGCAAAGGATTTTCACCTACGCCGTCTTCGATGAATGCGTCGCCCGCGTCGCCGGCGTTCTTCGCGCAGAGGGCGTGCAGCAAGACAGTCGCGTCGTGATTTTCGAAGATCGTTCGGCGGAGACGGTGGCTGTTTTTCCGGCGCTATGGCGCTTGGGCGCGGTCGCCTGTCCGATCGATGCGCGGCTTCTCCATGATGAGGTCGTGGCTCGGGCGGAAGAGGCGCAGGCAACCCATATCTTCACGCGGATTCCGTTGAATGCGGGCATCCCGATTGTATCGCCGCTGGCTTTGTTTGCTTCTGGTTCCGCGTTGTCCGAGGCGCGGGTCGATCCCAATATTCCGGCGACGATCGTCTGGACATCGGGATCGACGGGGCGTCCCAAGGCCGCTGTTCACCATCTTGCCCAGCATTGGGCGAATGCACGCGCCTCGAATGCGAATCTTCCGTTGGCGCCGCACGATTGTTGGGGGTTGTCGCTGCCGCTGCACCATGTGTCGGGCTTGGCCATTCTTTTTCGCTGCTGGCTGGCTGGCGCGACGATCGCGTTGCCCGATCGAGAGGCCACGCTTGTCGAGACGATTTCGCGCATGGGCGTCACGCACGTCTCGCTTGTTCCAGCGCAGCTCCGGCGTTTGCTCGATGTGAGTGAAGGACGCCGCGCGCTGGCAGGACTGAGAGCGATCCTGCTTGGCGGCGGGCCGCTGCCCATATCGATATTGCAGGAGGCCGAGGAGGCGCATCTGCCCGTGTATGCGACGTATGGGATGACCGAGATGTGTTCTCAAATCGCCACGACGCCGGGATCGCCCGGTCCGATGCCGTTGCGCCATTCGGCGCGTCCTATCATCCCGGGGACGGTGCGTATTGGGCCTCATGACGAGATTCAGGTGCGCGGCGAGACGCTGTTCGCGGGATACCTGACGGGGGGCGTCGTTGAACTTCCTCTGACGCAGGATGGGTGGTTCGCGACGGGCGATGTGGGGCGTCTCGATGCGCAGGGGCATTTGTATGTGACGGGACGTCAGGACAATATGTTTGTTTCCGGAGGCGAGAACATTCACCCCGAGGAGATCGAGCGCGCTTTATGCCGTATTGAGGGCGTCGAAAGCGCGGTGGTGACGCCTGTTCGCGATCGCGTCTATGGCCTGCTTCCGATCGCGTTTGTGCGCATGCGCAACGAGGCGCCTGTGGATGCGCGCAGGCTGGATCGGGAACTGCGCCGGTCGCTTCCAGGATACATGGCGCCGCGCGCGTTTTTGTCTTGGCCGTCCGAGGGAGAGGTTGGGATCAAGCTCGATCGAGCCGTTTTCGCCAGAGCCGCCCGCTGTTTTGAGGAAAACGGTTGGAGGGGGGTTGAACCGCATGGGGCGGGCGAATAGACTCTTGCCGTAATGAACGCGGAAGCCGAAAAACCGATTCTCGCTCGCACGCGCATGCGTTGGCCGTATCTGTATGATATCGTCGCGCTTCTTGTCTATACGGCGATGGTGCATGCGTGGAGCGTGACGCTCTATCCTCTTGGGCGCGACTACGCGATGTTGGAGAGCCGCGGCGCAGGGCTGCCGATGGGAGCGGCGCAACTCGTGCGATGGGAGATCGAGACTTTCGGCGCATCGGTCGCGGGATACCATGTCGTGAATGTCGCGCTGATGTATGCGTGCATGCTCTGTCTTTATTTTCTGGTCATTCGCATGCTCAAGTCGCCCCCGTGGATAGGCGCGCTTGCCGCGGTGTTGTTCATGGCCAATCCCGTGCATACCGAAAGCACGTTTTCCTTGTGCGGCGCGGCGGACCTTGTTCCATGTCTTGCCGCGTTGATTGCGTTGTTGGCGTATGCAACGTATGCCGACGTTCGCGGGGCGTTGGCCTGGATCGTCGCTTTGACGGCGTTGACGTTGGCCGGCATGGCGTACCGGGAAAATGCGTTTCTTTTCGCCGTGCCGGCACTCATGGAGCTTTTTGGAGAAAGAGGCCGTCGTCTTCTGTATCGCATGACGCCTATCCTTCTCTCGGGAGGCGCCGCGGTCTGGCGGCATGGGGGCTCATACGCCATGTCTCTGTCCGAGTTTCAGGACGCCTGGCTGTCGTTGTTCCTCATTGTCTATCCCATCGGGCTGCTGCCGGAGACGGTTCAGCGCTATCATGAATGGCCATGGCTGTTTGCGGGGGTGTGCGCGCTCTTTCTCGCATGCCTTTGGCTGCTTTGCCGGGCGCTTGGCCACAAAGCGATCGTTGTCGGCGCGGCGGGCATGATTGCGGTTTTCATGGGCGC
The DNA here is from genome assembly GCA_022706165.1 of Candidatus Hydrogenedentota bacterium. GTDB lineage: Bacteria > Hydrogenedentota > Hydrogenedentia > Hydrogenedentales > SLHB01 > JAKJDA01. The sequence goes on from JAKJDA010000240.1 coordinate 3,589, forward strand.
AGGCGTTGGCGGGATCGATCTGGTGCAGATGGGGGGGGCGGGCAAGCTCCTTCTGGCGACCGCCTTGTGCGCACTGGCCTTTGCGGGCGTGGTGAGCCGGCTCATGCAGTGCAATGCTAAATGGCGGAGCACGTTTGTGTATTTGACGACGCTGTTATGCGTTATTTTCTTCATCATGAAAATCGCCGAGACGCCGAATTGGCGCGCGGCTGGAAATCTGGTCCAATCCGTACAGCGCGCGGCGGACATCGGTTCGTCATCCGCCGGGGAGGCATTCGCGATCATCCCGGATTACCAATACTATCGCGGCGCTCCGATGCGTCTTTCGGAGAGTATTCGCCATGAAACCCCTTTTAGCGCGGCAAGGAGCGTGGCGCTTGCCGCGCCGTTGCAGTATGAAAAACCGGATATGATGCGTGTGGCGCTGGAGAGAGTGGATGCGCGGACGTGCCGGCTTCGCGTGGAGGGGAGGACGGCATTGTACGCCCTGCCTGGCCCGTATAGTCTCGTTTCCTATCAAGAGGGCGTGACGTTTGGCAATGCGCGCGTGACGCTTGTCGAAAACCGGCCGGATGGTTTTTCGTTGATTGTCGAAGCCGTGCGCGGCGAGATTCCTTCGCGGATTTTGCCCGTTTTGTCTGAATAATCATCGCGGTCACTTCCGCGGGGAGAGGATTTGTCGGGATGAAGAATGGGCGGGGCGTGATCCTCTATCTTGCAATCGTATTTGCCGTTTCCTTTGGCATTGCGCTGGCGTTTCATGGCTTGGGACTTATGGCGCGGCTGCGTCCGGGATTGGGGACGATGATCCCGTTTGCCGCGTTGTTGTGGACGCCGGCGCTGGCTGCGTTTGTCGCCTCGGCCGTTACGGGCGACGTGGAGCCGAGACTTTGTCTGTGGCCGTTGCCTCGGGCGTGGGCGTGGGGGATATCGATTGCCGTCCCGGCGCTGTTTGCCGTGACATGGGGCGTGACCGTTTGGATCGGTTTGGACGAGGCGGACTGGTCGCTTGCGACATTGGAGCCTTTTTTGCGGCAGAGGGCAGGCGTCGAGGCTTCGTTGCCGCCCATGCCTTTTTTCCTGGTTGCCGGATTTCTCCTCAGCATTCTTCTGGGATCGACGATTTGCGCGTTTTTTTTGCTGGGTAACGAGATAGGATGGCGCGCCTATTTGCTGCCGCAACTGCTCCCGATGGGCCGGGTCAAGGCCTATGCGCTTTCGGGCGTTCTATGGGGCCTTTCTTTCGCCCCGTTGATTTTTCTGGGGTATCTCGGCAACGAGGACACGTTTTCTGCGTTGATGCGTTCGTGTTGTGTTGCGACGGGGC
>JAKJDA010000241.1 GCA_022706165.1 Candidatus Hydrogenedentota bacterium
GTGCTGGTCGTCGTGGAAGACGGGAATGTCGAGCTTCTTCTTCAGCGCCTTTTCGATTTCGAAGCAGTCCGGCGCGGCGATGTCTTCGAGGTTGATGCCGCCAAACGTGGGTTCCATCATTTTGACCGCCTGGATGATGGCCTCCGGATCCTTGCTGTCCAACTCGATATCGAACACGTCGATGTCGGCGAAGCGCTTGAACAAGACGCCTTTCCCTTCCATGACCGGCTTGCCCGCCAGCGCGCCGATGTCGCCGAGCCCCAGGACGGCGGTGCCGTTGCTGACCACCGCGACGAGGTTGGCGCGTGCGGTGTATTCAAACGCGAGCTCCGGGTCCTTTTCGATGGCGAGGCATGGCTCCGCGACGCCCGGGGTGTAGGCCAACGACAGATCGCGCTGTGTTTGGCAGGGTTTTGTAGGGACGACCTCGATCTTGCCGCGGCGTCCCCGGCTGTGGTAGTTCAACGCATCTTCACGCAGGTTCATTCGCGGGTCTCCTTGCAGGTTCGGTCACGAACGCGGCGGCGTCTCCCCGTCCAGCAGCGCATGCCGCAATGCGTCCTCGATTCGTGGAAAACAAAAACGATACCCGGCGTCCATCAACTGTTTCGGGTATGCCCGCTGGCTCGACAACAAGAGGGCCTTGCCCATTTCGCCGAACAGCGTTTTCACAAGGAACGCGGGCAACGGCAACCGTGCGGGCCGCGACAGGACCGTCGCCAGGGCCTTTGTCCATTCGGCGTTCGTCACCGGTTGCGGCGCGACGGCGTTGACGGCTCCTTGCAAGTCCGGATTGTCCATCGCGAAGCGCGTCATGGCGACGGCGTCGTCAAGCGCGACCCAGCTCACGTATTGCTTGCCCGATCCGATGACGCCGCCCGCGCCGAGCCGGAACGGGTGCAGCAGTCGCGCCAAGGCCCCTCCGTGCGCGGCAAGCACGATTCCGAAGCGGAGATTGACGACCCGCGTTCTGTATCCGGCCGCCGGCAAGCTCGCCGCTTCCCATGCGCGGCAAAGATCGGACAAGAAACCGTGGCCCGGCGCGCTCGATTCGGTCAGTCGCTCGGTGTCGCGGTCGCCATAGTACCCGATGGCCGAGGCGCAGATAAACGTGGACGGCGGGCGCGACAACGTCGAAATGAGTTCCGCGAGAAATGCGGTCGCGTCGACGCGGCTTTTGTACAAACGTTCCTTGCGGCGCTTTGTCCACCGCCCGGACGCGATGTTTTCGCCGGCAAGATGCACGATCGAATCGAAACCTTCCAACGCGGCGGCGTCCGCTTGCGCGCGCAGGGGATCCCAAAGGACGTCGCCCGGCTCCGACGGCGCTCCCGGGCGAACGAGGCGCGCGACGGCGTGCCCTTCGCCGCGCAATGCGCGGAGAAGCGCCGTTCCGATGAGACCGGTCGATCCGCTGACAAGCACATGCATGGTCGGTTCCTCGTGCAGGGTTACATGAACGCCAGCACCATGAGCTGCGCGAAGACGACGCGCAGGATCATGGTGAGGGGATACACGGTGGCATAGGCAATCATCGGCGATTCCGAATCGTTGGTGGAACAGGCGAAGGCCAGCGCGGGCGGATCGGTCATGCTGCCCGCCAGCAGTCCGCATAAGGACATATAGTTCATGCGAAGCGCCAAACGGGCGAACAACGAGACCAACACCGCGGGAATCAACGTGATCAGGGCCGCCATGCCCATCCAATAAAAGCCGTCGCCGTGCAACAGCGTCGCGACGAACCGGTCGCCCGCCTTCAGGCCGACGCACGCCAAAAACAGAGAAATCCCCAGTTCGCGGATCATCAAGTTGGCGCTTGCGGGCAGATACCAGACCAACGGGCCAATGCGCCCCATACGACTCAACACGATTGCGACCAGCAACGGACCGCCCGCCAGACCCAGTTTGACCGGGACCGGGATGCCCGGGATCGCGATGGGGCAGCTTCCCACGAGGACTCCCAGGATAACGCCAATAAACACAGGAGCCAATTCGGGGTGCTGCAGTTTCTTGATGGAATTTCCCAAGATTTCCTCGGCGCGCGACACGGCGTCGGGCGAGCCGACCGCCTGCACGGCGTCGCCGTAGTGCAGGCGCAGGCCGGGGGAAGCCGCCATTTCATTTTCTGCGCGCCGCAGCCGCGTGATCCGGACGCCGTATCGTTCGAGCAGTCCAAGATCCTCGATGGACTTTCCCAGCACTTTCTTCCGCGTGACGACAATGCGCTGGGTCACCAGATCGGTGGGCAGGCTGAGCAGATCGATGCGGCTTTGTCTTCCCAGGGCCACTTGCAACTGCTTCAAGCGTTCGGCGGACCCGACGGCGAGCAGCACATCGCCTTGGCGCAGGGGCGTTCCGGGGTGGGCAAGGGACAAGACCTCGCCGTGGAGGATGCGGCTAATCACGACGCCGGATGTTTGCAGGAGCGCGATGTCGGCGAGCGTCAAGCCTTCCAAATTGGGATTGCGCACTTCGATGTTCATCCGCATGAGACATGACGTTCCCTCGGCCTGCGCGGCAAGGAAGGCCTGGGCCTCCTGCTTGCGATCGATCCGGAACGCGACCCGGATGAACAACATCGTCAAGATAACGCCCAATACGCCGAAAGGATAGGCGACCGCATAGCCCAGCCCCGGCAGCAGGCGCACCTCCTCCGTGTAACGGGCGAGCTCCATGATGGCCGACTGGGCCGCCGCAAGACTCGGCGTGTTGGTTGTCGCGCCGGAGAACAGTCCTGCGGCCACGGCCATGTCGATGCGGCCGAAAAAACTGATCGCCACCGTGAGAAACGCCCCCAGGATGACAACCGTCGCGGCCATGAGATTCAACGGAATTCCCTCGCGCCGCAAAGACGCGAGGAAACCCGGCCCCACCTGAACCCCAATACTGTAAACGAACAGGACCAGCCCGAAATCGCGCACGAACTCCAAAACGGGCGGGTTGACCGTCAGATGAAAATGGCCAAAAACAAGGCCGGCGAACAGCACGCCCGCCGCCCCCAGACGCGCGCCGCGCACCCGAATCGAGCCCGCCGCCATCCCCGCCGCAGACACCAGCCCCAGCAGAAGCAAAGAAGCTGCAACCGACGTGCCCTGAAAGAGTTCCTCCAACCACGCCATCTACCGCAACTCCTTGGCAAGCGGACTCGCGCGTTGCGCGCCGCGATCACGCATTCGCCGAACCGTTTCTTGCGGCCGGCACATCCGTTTTGATGCGAGGCGCCAGCATCCCACAGTTTCCGTGAACGTTGCAAACCACGCGCCCGCCGCCGTCACGGCGCGTTTGCGCGGACGAAGGCCGCGGCCGCTTTCGGGCGTTCACGGAAACGGAGCAAGGCTCCGTGGCCCGGTTCCAACGCAAGCGTCATCTGGACGCCTTTTTCGACGGGCTCGGTCGCGATGGCTTCTGCTTGTCCGTCTTTTTCACAGATTCGCTCTGGCGCTGTTCCGGGGGCGAGAAGCGCCCGCGCGGTCGCCGGTCGGTTAAAGTCGCGGTTGACGATCATCGCGTATCGCGTGGCCCGGGGGCCGCGAAAATAGCCGACGATAAATTCGCCGCCCTCGATCGCCCGAAGGGGACCGCTCCCTCGGAACGATCGCGTTCCGGCGGGGAGAGACGCGGCGGCATGAAAAACGCCGGTGGAACGCAACTGCATAAGCGTGGGCCCCAGAGTTTTGACTTCCCCGTTGATGCGCGCGATCTCGGCATGACGCTCGGGCGAATCGAGTATTCCGGGTATGTGGAAATGCATCAGCCCCGTTGCGCCGTAGGCCAAGGCGGCGTACGTCTGCCAGCGAATCTCGGCTTCGGTGGGGCGGCGGTACGGTTCCTCGATCTGGCTGGTGAGAAGCGCAAAATAAAACGGAATGCGGGCTTTCAATGCGTGGCGCCGGACGATTTCCATGTTTTCGAAAAAGTCCGCGCGTTCGCCGTCGGCCAGGAACGCATAATGATCGTAACAGAGCAGATCGGGCCGCACGGTTTTCACGAAACGCTTCACGTACGCGTCATACGTCGCGCACCCCAGAACATCCGGGGACGCATAGGTGGGAAAGAGATTCACAAGCGCCGCATGCCCGGGGTCGCGGCGCCGCAAGGCTTGGCGAATCTCGCGCAGGCGGGCGAACTGTGAGGCGCTTGGCTCATCCGTCACGAGGTATCCCCAAAGGGCGGGATGATCCGCGTGATCGCGGACGACCGCGTCGATCCGGCTCTGGACCTCGGCCAAGGGACATCGTGCGCCTCCACGCGCTTCAAAGGGTCTTCCGCCAGGAGCGTCCAGCCGTAGGCGGCGGTGATGCGCGGATCGACGATCAGCGCGGTGAGCCCATGTGCGCGGCACAGGTCCATCGCCGCATGGATATCCTCCGGGGAACCGCTGATCATGGCTGTTGTGTAATTCGCCGCCGCAACGCTTTGCACGGTTTGCGGCGCCAAGTCCGGAAGCCCGAACCAGAAGCTGATGAAAAAATCCTTGCTGGGGGCCGCATGGGCGGCGGCGCTCGCCGCCGCCAGCGCAACGACGATCCCGATGGCGTGAATGCGGCTCATGAGGCGCTTTCTCCTTCTGCATGGACGGCCTTTTGTGGAAGAAGGCAACGCGGATTGTCTGCGCGCCGTGCGCGGTAGAATAGCAGATGGGTTGCAGGCGCGCCAAGCGCGCGACTCGCCTGAAAACGAAGCCGGACCCCTTGCGACGCGGCGGCGCGCGGCGAATTTGACTCGTAACACTTTCGTTTACTATAGTGTTGCGCTTATGTTTAGGATTGGGTGAGCGGCTTTGCCATGGAAAGGGCGGGCCGTGCGATGGCGCTGCATGTCGGGATGCAGCGGAGCGAGGAGTGAATCGTGAAACAGACGTTTCAACCGTCGGTGATCAAGCGCAAGCGCACGCACGGG
>JAKJDA010000242.1 GCA_022706165.1 Candidatus Hydrogenedentota bacterium
CCTGGGTCGGAAACAGCCCCAAGTTGCGCACATCGTTGATGGCAAGGGCCTGATTCTCGGCGTCGATGATGCCGAACACTTCCCGGCCATCCTTGTTCATGGCCCTATAGGCGAACTTGGACATCCTGGCTCTCCCGGTTCACGTTCCGCCCGCTTGACCGCGGGCTGTTTCACGAAAGCCTCGGCCCTGCCGGGCCCATTCCTCAATCCTCATAATGGTCCGTATGCTGCAGCACCTCCTCGGGGGTGGTGACGTGCTGCACGCACTTGATGAGCCCCGCCTCGCGCAGGGTCAACATGCCCTGATGGCGCCGGGCGTGTTTGCGGATGTCGTGGGCCATCGCTCGATTCAAAATGAGATCGCAGACCTTTTCATCCACCACCAACAGCTCGAACAAGCCTACGCGGCCCATGTACCCCGTATAATCGCACGCCGGACATCCCTTGGGCCGCGCAAAACGAAGATTCGGATCGTCGCGCCAACTGCGAGGCAGCCCCAGAAAGTTCATCTCGTCCTTGTCGGGCGCATAAATCTCATGACAATGCCGGCACACAACGCGCACCAGACGCTGGGCCAATACCGCCGACAACGAAGCCGTGATCAAGAATGGCTCCAAATCCATGTCGAGCAAACGCGTGATCGTCTCGGGGGCGCTGTTCGTATGGATGGTGCTCAGCACCAAGTGTCCCGTCAGAGAAGCCTCAACGGCAATCTGCGCCGTCTCGAGATCGCGAATTTCGCCGACCATCACGATGTCAGGGTCCTGCCGCAAAATCGAACGCAGACACGCGGCGAACGTGAGGCCAATGTCCTCCTTCACCTGCACCTGCACGATGCGATCAATTTGCAACTCCACCGGGTCCTCGGTCGTGATGATTTTCACGCCCACCTGGTTCAATTCAGTGAGACATGCGTACAAGGTGGTCGTCTTGCCCGAACTGGTCGGCCCGGTGACCAGAAAAATGCCGTTGGGGCGGTGGATGATGGTCTTGATCGGCTTGAGAACCTGCGGCGCGAACCCCAGCTTATCCAGATCGATTTTGACAGCGGTCCGGTCGAGCAGACGCATCACGATGTTCTCGCCAAACAGCGTCGGCAAAGTCGCCACGCGGATGTCGATGAGCGAATCGCCCACCTTGATCTCGATGCGCTGATCCTGCGGCAACCGGCGCTCGCTGATGTCCATGTTGCACATGATTTTCACGCGCGAAATGAGGGCCAGCGAGAGCGTCCTCGGCGGGCTGACGATCTCAAGAAGCACGCCGTCGACCCGGATGCGAATGCGGAAATCCTCCTCGTACGTCTCGAAATGAATGTCGGAAGCGCGTTTCTGCACGGCTTCGAGCAAAACAAGATTGACGATCTTGATGACTTCCGGCTCCTGCGCCAGCAACACCAAATTGTCGACGTCGCCAATGATCTCCTGCTGCCCCATTTCTTCCGGAGTGAGCGCCGAATCGCCCACCCGCGCGATGAGCGCCTGCAAGGTCTCGTGGACGGAGTCCGCCTCGTACGAATAATTTTCCTTGATGAAGGCGGCCACGTCATGATGATTGCTGATGGCGCCCCGCACCGGCTCGCCCACGATCTGGCGAATATCGTCCAAAATGCCGATGTTGAGGGGATCGGCCATGGCGACCACAAGAGAGCCATTTTCCTCGCGAACCGGCACGACGCTGTAAAACCGGGCAATATCGGGCGTGATCTTCCGGAGCGTATCCTCGGACACCTTGAGTTTGCTGATGTCGACCCGCTCCATCCCGAACTGAACGCCCAACGCCTCGACGATGGCCTGTTCGTCGCACAGGCCCATCTTGACGAGAACGCGCCCCAACATGTCGCCCGTCAGGCGCTGTCGCTGCAGGGCTTCATCCAGTTCCAGCGGACTGATGACCCCATGATCGATGAGGATGTCGCCCACCAGTCTTTCATTCGTGACAGACATCGCGCCTTTCCCGTTTTCACGCTGTCCGCGCGCCTACCGCGCGGCGTTTATCCCTTGGCATCCGCCCGGCGCAGCCCTCGCCGCGCCGCCCGCCCGTCCTAGTGGCGCGCCGTCGCCGCGCCCGGCGCCGGTTTCGCTGCGGGCATATCTTCCAATCCCGCCGCCCGCGCCGCCGCCTCGAACTCGTCGGCCGATTGCGACTTGGAAACGCAGTCCTCATACTTCACGATGCCGCGCTTATACAGCATCAGCAGATGTTCATCCAGCAGGTTCATGCCGAACTTGTGGCCGGTCTGAATCGCAGACGTGATGCGGTACGACTTATTCTCGCGGATGAGATTTTGAATGGCGGGCGTGGTGATCATGACCTCGAACGCCGCCACGCGGCCAAAACCGCTCTTGCGCGGCAAAAGCGTTTGAGAAATGATGGATTTCAGATTGCCGGCAAGCTGCGTGCGAATCTGTTCCTGCTGGTTGGTCGGGAACGCGTCGACGATACGGTCAATGGTGCGCACGGCTCCCGTCGTATGCAGCGTGCCAAACACCAAGTGACCGGTCTCGGCCGCCGTCACCGCCGCGCCAATCGTCTCCAAATCGCGCATTTCGCCCACCAGGATCACGTCAGGATCCTGACGCAACGCGCGACGCAGCGCCTCCGCGAAAGTGGGCACGTCCACCCCCACCTCGCGCTGCGTCACAATGCTCTTCTTGTGCGAGTGGTAATACTCTATCGGATCCTCGATCGTGATGATGTGATGATCGAACTCGCCGTTCAGCCAGTCGATCATCGTCGCCAGACTCGTCGACTTGCCCGATCCCGTCGGCCCCGTCACCAAAATCAGGCCGCGCGGCTGATTGATCACCTGCTTGAGGCTCTGCGGAAGCCCAATCTCCTCAAAGGTCAATATCTTGCGCGGAATCAACCGCAGCACCATGCCCACATAGCCCTTTTGCTTGAAAATCGACACGCGAAACCGGGCGATATCCTCAAAGGCGAATCCAAAGTCCGATCCGCCCACCTCCTGCAATTCCTGCTGGTTATCCACGGAAGCCACGCTTTTCATCAAACGTTCGGTGTCGTCCGCGGTCAACGGGGTCTCGCCAAAATATTGCAAATGACCATGCACGCGCCCCACCGGCGGATTGTCCACGGCAAGATGCAAATCCGAACCTTCCCGATCAATCAGCATGCGCAACAACGGCACCATCTCATACGCCATGAACGCGGTCTCCTTTGGGGCGCGCCCCGTTTCCTACCCTATGCCGACGCCGGCACGGCTACGTCCGCTTCGGCCGTCGGCAACGGCTCATCCGGCTGCGTCACGCGGACAACCTCCTCAAGCGTCGTGATTCCATTGAGGGCCTTTTTCAAGGCGTCCTGGCGCATGGTGCACATGCCGCCCAGCCGCGCCTCGCGACGCAACATGCCTGCCGGAGCCCCCTCCATCACCATCGAGCGAATCTTGTCGGTGTTGATAAGGAGTTCGTACACCCCGATGCGGCCTTGATAGCCGCTATGATTGCAGTTGTTGCAGCCGCGGCCCCGGAAAAATTCATATTTGGAAATGTCCAAGGAGACGTTCGCCTGCTCGATTTCAAACGTATCCGGACGGTAACTCTCCTTGCACGTGGAGCAGATGACGCGGACCAGCCGCTGCCCCAACACGGCGCGCACGCCCGAAGCCACCAAAAACGGCTTCACGCCAATGTCCACGATGCGCAAAAACGCGCTCGGCGCGTCGTTCGTGTGCAACGTCGAAAACACGAGATGCCCTGTCAGCGCGGACTTGATGGCGATTTCGGCCGTCTCCGCGTCGCGAATTTCGCCCACCATGATGATGTCCGGGTCCTGACGCAAGATGGCGCGCAACGCACGCCCGAAATTCCATCCAATGTCATGCTGAATCTGCACCTGATTGATGCCATTGAGCTGATACTCAACCGGGTCCTCGACGGTGATGATCTTGGTGTCCGGCTGATTCAACTTGTGCAGCGAGGCATACAACGTCGTTGTCTTGCCCGACCCTGTGGGGCCTGTCACCAACACGACGCCCGTCGCCTCGGCCAACAACTCCTCCCACCGCTTCTGATCCTCCGGCGTGAAACCCAGCTGGCCAAGGCCGAGAAAAAGTCCGCTCTTGTCGAGAATGCGCATGACCATGGACTCGCCGTGAGACGCCGGCAAGGCGCTGACGCGCAGGTCGACCACCTTGCCCGCCAGCGGCAGCTTGATGCGTCCGTCCTGTGGAACGCGCCGCTCGGAAATGTCCATGCCCGCCATGATCTTGAGCCGCGAAATGATCGAAGGCTGCGCGCGTTTGGGCGGATTCGGCATCTGCTGCAGCACCCCGTCGATGCGAAAACGGACCTTCACGTCCGTCTTGCCCGGCTCGATATGGATATCGCTGGCCCGCAAGCGGAACGCCTCGAGGATCATGGTCATCACGTACCGCACCACCGGGCTGTCGCTATCCTCGTCCTCGCCCTTGACCACGCCCAACGCCGCCTCGAATTCAGGACTTTCCATGCTCAGGCTGTTGATGCTGATGTCGCTGCCCGACAAGCTGCCCAGGCTGCTCAGCGACGAATCCAGCGAACTCACGTTGGACATCGTGCTCAACGTGCTCATCGTGCTCGCGCTGCTCACGGAAGACAACAGCGTCTCCACCGTCGTGTCGGGAAGACCGTAATACTTGGCCAGCGCCAAGCTGATCTCCTGCGGCGTCGCCAACTGCGGCTCGATCTGCCGCTCGATGAGGCGCTCGAGATTGTCCAACTGATTGATATTGGTCGGGTCGGCCGTGGCGATAAGAAGTTTGTCGCCCTCCTCGGCGACGGGAATGACGCGGTACAGCGTGGCGATGGCAGGTTCGATCAAATTGCGGATGCGTTCAGGTATCTCGCGATCGGAAAGGCGGATGATGGGAATGCCCAGTTGATCCGCC
>JAKJDA010000243.1:0-3059 GCA_022706165.1 Candidatus Hydrogenedentota bacterium
CACTGCGCGATGAGCGCCGGATCGAGGTCGTCCGCGCGGTACTCGTTGTTCGTGCCGGGATTGTGCAGGAAGATGCGGTCGATGTTCGGCGGCGCCACCACGACGGTGTACGAGCTGACGCTGCCCGGCACGACGTGGATGCCTTCGGCATTGCCGGTGCGCTGGAGATACTCAAGCGTCAGCTTGCCGAAATCGTCGTCGCCCGTGCGCGCGCTGAAGCAGACATTGTTGCCGAGAATTTTGAGGCCGATGCCGGTGTTCGAGACGGGCCCGCCCGTGCTCATCTTCACGTCGCCCATCTCAACCAATTTGCCGGGGCGCATGATGTCGCCGATCGACTTCGCGCCCGTGTCGGGGAAGCGCGGGATCACATCGAAACACACATGTCCGGCAATCATCACATCATACGGTCTGCTCATCGTTCTTCCTTCCTAGGGCGTTGTTCCTCTTCCGTAGCCGCTCTGGCATCACGCGGCATCGTCCTCTACACGATCCGCATTCCATTCCTTCTCAACGGTTTTGCGCGAGCGCAGCGATTCCTTCCTGCGTCAAAGCTCGCGGATAGAACGCGAACTCGTCGATGCTTCCGGTGAAGCGATCGCTGTGCGCGGCGAACGCGGGATTGCTGCTCAGGCCAAGGGCCGTGCTGGCGCTGCGAACGGTTTTGGGCACGGCGACGCTTTGCTTCGCTTCACCGTCAATGTACAGCGTCAATGTTGCGCCCTCTTTCACTGCGGCGACGTGAATCCATTTCCCCTTCTCGATTGACTCGGCGGGCGTCGTGTAGGTCTTGTCCTTTGTTTCAATGGCAGCGACGAGTCCTTGCGGAGTCTGCACAACGCGCAAGGGATCGTCCCCAAACGCGGTCCACGCCGAGAACACCCAGCGGTCGCCCGGAACGCCAGGACCCTCTTTCGCCGGGCACAGCCATGCCGAGAACGCATAGTCCTTCTCCGGGAACGCGGGAATTTTGTAGCGCATGGTGGCCAAGCTCCAATACCACCAGAATTCGAGGGCCTTGTTCGGCGCACCGAAACGGTCGGCGGCGGGACGTATCGATCCGCCCTGCGCGACGGGCAAGCCCACGGAGGCGGCGCCGGACCCGTCCATGGGCGAGGCCGCGATCGGGCCGTTGGGCTGCGGTTCGATGTAGCCTGCATAAGGCGCCTGCGCGCGATCAATCGTGAAGGAACGCGGGGCCGTGGGGTCGGTCGTGGCTCCATTGTCGTTCACCGTGCGCACGGTCCAGAAATACGCGCCAGCCTCGGTGAAGCGATCGCGCGCCAGAAAGAAACTGGCCAGCGGGATTTCCTCGTGCAGCACGACCTGCGTCAGTGCCGCATCTTTCGCCACGATCAACTCGTAGTGGTAGTCCTTGGGCGCGCCGTAATAGGCCCACTCGAACAGGACCGTCCCCGGCCCCATCGCCGCGCCGTTCATGGGCGCTTCGAGTTGAACAGGCGGCGGCGCGGCGTGCGTCACGGGAAGCCACGCGGCGTACTCCGTGCCATGCGCGCCGGCGTTGGCAAAGTCCGTGAGCACCACCTCCGTGCCATTACTCGTACAGGCTTTCCACGCGGCCATCGGCGTACAGGCTTCGGGCCACTGCTTCGCCACGACGACCGGTTCCAGCTTCAGCGTGGAAACATCGAATGCGGCCAGGTCTTTCATCTCGATCGCGTTGTTGTACGTATCGTACGCCAGCAACAGCGGCCCGACATAGAGCACGGCCTGGCCGTTGCGCATGCCGCATCCCGACCAGTAGCGCGGCGTCATGTCGAAGGTCAACACGACGGTGTCTCCCTTCTTCCATGCGCGATCGATAACGAGGTGCGTGCCGGGGTTCGGTTGCTCCGTCCATGCCTTGCCGTTGACAGTGACCGACGTAGCCTTCGACCACGCCGGAATGCGTAGGCGCAATGGAAAAGCCTCCTTGCGTTTGGGCGCGACGACGATCTTCACTGCGCCGTCGACGGGATAGCGCGTTTCCTGCGTGAGTTTGATCGGGTTGCCGTTCGCGCGCTGCAGCTCGAAAACGCCCGGACCGTAGAAGTTCACGACAACGCCCGGATGTTCGCTTTTTGCCGCGTCTTCCATGATTCCCCACGAGCGCAGGATGGTCAACGCACGCGGGGCGTTCGGGGCGCAGCAGTTCAATTCCGGCGCGCTGGGCCGGGCCTGGAAATTGATCTGGTGAAACGCGGGATAGCGCGTGCCGTTGAGCGGCGTGTCGTAGGTGCACCAACTGCCCGACGGATGTTGCGCCGCGAGGGCCTGATTCCACGTCGTGAGTTCGAGTTCGTCCGCCGCGGATGCGGCACCCGTGAGTTCCAGCACGTCGAGCGTCAGCGCTACCCATGCAATGCTGCAACACGTCTCGATCTGTCCGGGGGCATACACCGATCCCGCGCCGCGTTCGAACGTCGAGAACGCGCCGGAGGGGTGGCGGTCGTAGCGCCGCATGCTGTCCCAGAGCGTCAGGACGGCCTTCTTGTAACACTCGTCGCCGGTGACACGGTACATCTCGGCGAGGCCCTGAACGATATGCAGACTCTCCCAGCGATTCCCCTGCCCGTTCAGCAGGAAAAAGGGCGTGCCCGCATCGCCCTGGCGCAACCAATCGCCGACGGTGGTCATGTCTTCTTCGATGACCTTGATGAATTGCATGTAGCGCGGGTTGCCGGTGCGGCGATAGAGGTTTGCCATCACGTGCATCACCGCGAGATTGTTGGTTTCCGGCGCGCCGGCTTGGACGGGCCGATGCTCCGTGCCCACATAGAGGTCGCACATCAGGTTCGCCGCGCGCTCCGCACACTTCAATGCGCGCTCGTCGCCCGTGCGATCGTGCCACAGCAACAGCCCCTGCATGCAATGGTAATGGCCCCACAAATCCCAATGCGCAAGCAAGCGTTCCGGCTTCGTGAATGGCCCGAGATAGCCGTCTTCCGCCTGGCTGTCGATAAGTTGATTGACGAATTCCTTGACAAACGGTTCGAGACGCGGGTCATCGGTCATGTCGAGCGCCTGCACCGCGGAGATGAGGTATTTCCCGGCGAACT
>JAKJDA010000243.1:3069-4875 GCA_022706165.1 Candidatus Hydrogenedentota bacterium
CCGCCCACGGGACCACTTGACCGTACGGCAAATGGCGGTCGCGGCGGTGAAACATGTCGATGATGCCCGGATTCGCGTCCGGCGCACGCAACAACCACGTCTCGACGATCGCATCGACGCGACGCCCCACCTCGCCCTCGAACCGGAACTGCACCGATTTCGCCCTGTCCATCTTCGTCTCCCCGCGCCCTGTAAACGGTTCCGCGTGCACGCCAAACGAGGCCCCAATCGCCATCACAAGCCCCAGCAAACGCCCCCATCGGCGCATCCTCGCGAAGTCGTGCCCTTTCTTTCCCATGCTTGCACCCCCATTTGCCACAGCCTATCCGCTTGCTTCGAACGGCCAAGTATGCAGCAAAAACGCTTCGCAATGCCACCCTTCGTCCTGCCATTATCGCTTCCTCGCTCCCGCGGCAGGACAATTATTGCTATATGAATAGTTTACTATATATATTATCGATGGACGGAACAGCTAAAATTACAACAATGGAGCAAAAAGATTAAATTCATTTGATCGTATGGACGATTGAGGGATCGGATGAATCCAATTTTTTTGTTTTTGACGGGTTTTCATATCGATAGGATCGTGATAAGCCGGAAATAATGCCGGATAATCGGGTTTTGGCAAGCGAAAATAAACTATTGACAAAACGCTTGTCGAGATGGCATACTCATTATGGTACGTGTGCGGGATGTGTGCCTGGGGCGGCGCAGAGGCTTGTTCCTTGGCAGAGAGCCGGGGACGTGTATCTCAGCGCAAGAATCATGGAAGTGCCGCATATTGTGAGTGGGGAACCGGCAGTCTGCATTGACGAAGAAGTAGGCCTCCGCGGACGGATCCTGGTGGTGGACGATGAACGAGGGCCGCGGCAGTCGTTGCGCATGTTGTTGAAAGAGCAGCATGAAGTCGCCCTGGCCGAAGACGTGTCTTCGGCAAAAACCATTCTCGAACAAACCCCCATCGACCTGGTCATCACCGACATGCGCATGCCGCAACAGACCGGCATCGACTTGTTGCAGTGGATGAAGCGAACGCACCCCGACATCGAAGTGATTATCCTCACGGGCTTCGGTCAGTTGGATTCCGCCATGAAGGCCGTCGAGTACGGCGCATTCGCCTACATTGAAAAACCTTTTGACAGCATGGCGATGATGCGGTACGTGCAGGAGGGGCTCGAAAAGCGCCGGCGGGAACTCGAACGGTGCCAACTGGAGCAACTGGCCCTCGAGGCCAACCGTTTTGAAACGCTGGGGCGTTTTGTTTCGGGCATGCTGCACGACCTCGGCACTCCCCTCACCATTATCGGCAGCCAGATCGAACTGGCCCTCCTGAAAAACCAGCCCCCCGAACTCGAAAAGCGCTTGCAAACCGTCTTGTCGCAGGTCGAACACTGCAGCGACATCGTTCGCGCCACCATGGGTTTTCTGCGGCACAACACCCACGAACTCGCCACCATCAATCTCAACGATGCCGTGAACATCTGTCTTGAGGTGGCTCATCCCTTGCTCAGCCGGCAGCGGGTCGAGACGCGCGTTTCGTTGGCGACAGGCATTCCCCTTATCAAGGGAGATTTCACGCTGGTGCGGCAGGCGCTTCTCAACCTCATAACGAACGCATGCCAGGCGATGGAAAACCAGCAAAGACCGGGGCTGCTCGATATCGTGACAGGGCGGCGGGACGATCGGGTCTTCATCTCGGTGGGGGACAACGGGCCGGGGATTCCCCCGGAAGCGCGTTTGCGCGTGTTCAACACGTTTTACACGACGAAAGGCCGCGCCGGCACCGGCTTGGGGCTCGCCGTCGTC
>JAKJDA010000244.1 GCA_022706165.1 Candidatus Hydrogenedentota bacterium
AAAATCGCCGGATGGGACAACGACTACCTCAAGGAAATCCTCCTGGCTATGTGACTTTTAATGCGATAGCCCTGCGACAGATGGATTGCGCACGGATCGGCGTTTGCGTTACCCTATAGAGGGAGTGGCTGGGCTGTGGTTTTGTGCGCCCAAAACGCTTGGCGCGCAGGAGTATTGCCGCCCTTCCGCGCAACTGCCTGTAAATAAAGGCGTAGCGGGGGGCATGGCCGCGACGCGCGCGGGCGTCGACAGGCCCTTTTCTAGGCGCGAGCGTGAAACGGGCTGCGTTGTTGGATGCGCGCGGGATGGTGCGGGAGATGGAAGACGCCCGGCATAGGCCGGGGAGGTGACGGGTGAGGCAAGTGCGCTTGTTTTTGGCCAGCGTGGGACGACGTCCGGCGTTATATTCGCTGGTGACGCCGCCCATGGGGCTGTTGTATCTTGCCGCATACCTGCGCGCCAAGTTCCATGTCGCCATCCGCATCGAGGACCAGCGCCTGTCCAATTGCACCGACGACGAGCTTGTCCAAGCGGCCGTGGATTTTCGCGCCGACGTCGTCGGCCTGAGCGCCTTCACTTCCGGAGCCCATGCCTTGTCGCGCATTACCGCCAACATGCGCCGGGCGCTGCCCCAGGTGCATATCGCGCTGGGCGGTCCCCATGCCAGTGCGTCCCGAGCGGACGCATTGCTCGGGAACGCCGCCGACATCGCCGTTGAAGGCGAAGGTGAATGGACGTTCGAGCGGGCCATTCGCGCCGATTTCGATCCGGAAGGATTGGCCGCCATCCCGGGACTGCATTGGCGGAATGCCGAGGGGCGCATCGTCACG
Source organism: Candidatus Hydrogenedentota bacterium (assembly GCA_022706165.1). Lineage (GTDB taxonomy): Bacteria > Hydrogenedentota > Hydrogenedentia > Hydrogenedentales > SLHB01 > JAKJDA01. Next base: position 831 of record JAKJDA010000244.1, read on the forward strand.
AATCCCGGATTGATGCCGTTGATCCCCGATCTGGATACGCTTCCTTTTCCGGCGTACGACCTGATCGATATCCGGCAGTACTGGAAGCAGCAATCGATGCCCCCTATCCCGCGCCGCACCTATATTTCCCTGACCAGCAGCCGCGGCTGTCCCTACCAATGCATTTGGTGCCACAAAATATTCGGGAAGCGGCACCGGGCCCACTCCGCCGAGCGAATTGTCGACGAAATCGTCCATTTCGCGCGCAGCTACGGAGTCGATGAGGTCGAATTTCTCGATGATACGTTCACGCAGGACCCCGATCGGGTCATGGCCTTCAGCGAGTTGCTGTTGCGCAAGCACGGAAAAATCAAAATCGCATTTCCCAACGCCATTCGCGGCGACACCGTGACGCCGGAGATGCTCCGCGCTTTGCGAGACGCCGGAGTCTACTTCTCGTCGTTCGCGCTGGAGACGGGATCGCCGCGTTTGCAGCAGTACACCTGTAAATTCCTCAACATTCCGCGGTTCCTGGAGAACGTCGAGACGGCGGTGAAACTCGGCATCTTTGCCAACGGCTTCGCCATGCTGGGGTTTCCCACGGAAACGGAAGCCGAACTGCAGCAGACGATAGACGTGGCCGCCCACTCCCAGTTGCACACCTGCTCCTTTTTCACGGTGACGCCGTATCCCAATACGGAACTCTACGCCATCGTCGAGCGCGAACGCCCCGAGAAACTGGCGAAAATCAGCTACAACGACCTTACCTTCCCCAGCATTCGGGTCAATCTCACCGATTTGCCGGACGAGACGTTGTTCGCCTATCAGCGCAAGGCCAACTGGCAGTTCTTCCTGAAACCCGGCCGCGCGTTCCGCATCCTGCGCGATTATCCCAAGCCTCACCTGCTGCCCGCTTACTTGCCGGTGTTTTTTAGCAGGGCCACCAAAGGCCTGTTCCACAAACCGACCGGCTGATCGCCTGCGGCGCCGTATGAAAACGAGACCGTTTTTTCGCGGCGTTATTGCATGAGGCAATCGTGGACGGCTTGGATGAATTTCGACGCGTATTCGTCGTAGTTCGCGCCGCGTTCGTCGCGCACCTGCGCGACAATAAGATCATGATCCAGATCGACGAGGAAGATGGCGCCGGACGCCGCCCCGTGGCCCATGACGTTCTTGCCTAAGAGGGTTGCGTCTGGGGGCGTCCCGTCTTTTCCGGCGCGCGGGTCGGGATAGCGCAGGCGGACAAGCCCGAATCCCCATTCGTCGTGAATGGAGGGATAGAACTGCTCCAATGGCTTCGGTTGAATCGCTTCGAACGCCTCCGGCGAGAAGAATTCGAGCCCGCCGTACGCGCCGCGATTTGCGAGCAACTGGGCGATACGCGCCAAGTCGAAGGCCGTGGCGTAGCAGTTATGGCCCATGTGGCTGATGCTCGTGTTCGTGATGCCCAGCGGCCCGAAATAGTTTTCGTGGAAAAGGCGGAATATCGGTTTGCGCGCGGCGGCCTGCATGACAACGCCGGCGAGGTCGTACCCCATGCCGTTGTATTCACGAATCAAACCGGGCCGCAGATACGGCAACCCGTTCGCGACGATATTGTCAAGCGATGGATTCTGGATGCCGCCCCACTCGCCGTGGCCTGAAAGGCCCGTCGTGTGGGTGAACAAGTTGCGCATCGTGATGGCTTTGTCGCCGGTTTTCGGGAAGTCGGGCAAAAAATCGCCGATCGGCTCGTCCACTCCGATGAGGCCTTGATCGACAAATTGAGCGAAGAGAATGCCCGAGACGGCCTTTGTGATCGATGCCAGCCACATCGGCTCATGGATGTCCGCGCCGACGCCTTCGTGGTAGACAATCACGCCGTGGCGCGCCACCAACGTGACCATCGGCTGCTTCCCGGCCGCATGCCAATCCTGGCATACGGTGCGCAGTCTTTCTGCCGTGTCCGGGGCCATCCCGGCTTCCACGGATGTTCCCTCGCGCAACACGGGAGCCGGAGCGCCGGGCTTCTTGCGCGGCGGATCGAGCTTTGGCGACAGCCGCGCGCCGGTGCGTTTGGCGCGCACGGCGAAATGAAAGTCTTGGTTGATGATCTCGGGCGTGTCCGTGAATCCCAAGGTTTTTGCGTCGCGCATCTTGTCGAACGCAGCGAGCAGGAGCGCTTCCGATTCTCCGGCGACGCTTTGACCGGGCGCCGTTTTCCGCGCGGCCAATGCATCCGCCACCTTGAGCCAGGGAGCCTTGAACTCCTGGGCTACCGGTAGATCGCCGATATACGCGCGCAACGCATCCACGGGCGGCGTCCAGCCTTGTGGGGCGCAGTAGAAGGTCAACTCGCGGCGAATATGCACGCCGTGGGGGGCCGTTCCTTCCAGGACAACGGCATACCGCCCCGGTTTGGCGACGCTTCCCGCCTTCGCAACGCGCACGCGTTTTCCCTTGCCCGTGTCGCGGATCCACGTCGCTTGCAATGTAAATGAGCCCATCACCCGTTGCACCCGATCGGGGTCTTCCCAGCCAATCTGGGGGAACGGCCCTGGGGCAAACACAAAAGCGCCTTGTTGCGGGACCAGTTTGGATCTCTGAAACTGGCGCAGGTCATGCACTCCGCTCTCCGCGGCTATCTTCTTGGCGCGTCCGGCCTCGTCGAGGATTGTGAACGTGAACTCCCAGTAACGGCCGCCGGCGTCTTCGACCTTCACGAGTATGGCGTTATGTCCGGCGCGCAGGTTGACGGGGATTAGTTCCTGCCCATCGGCGAGGGCGCGGCCCTTCGAATGGTAGAAAGCGAACACCTGTTCTCCGTTCACAAAGAGCTTGGCGCCGTCGTTGAACGCGAAGTAGCAGTAGGCCGGTTGGTCCTTTTCCGAATGCACCTGCGCAAACGCGTACGCCACTCCCTTGCCTTGCGGATAATACGCCTTGAAGTCGATCTTGTGCGCGGCGTCGATGTGCGCTTTGCATGCGGAGACGGACTGCGTGGCGCCGTTTGCGTCCTGGTAGGTCGCCACGGAGTCCGGCGCGATGGCGGACGCGGACTCGCCCCCGAGCGCGCTTAGATAATCGGCGTGGTGCCCCGCGCGATAGTCCGCGCCGGGCTGGGGGTTGACGGGATCGGGGTTCGGGAACGGCCCCAACAGAAGCCACTCCTGCACCGGGGCGGCGGCGCTCAACGGATGCACGGGCGCGTTTGACGCGAGTTCGTCCGCGACGGCCGGCGCCGCGAAGCAAATTGCGAGAGCGATGTGGCAAGCGAATCGTTTCACGAAAGACACTCCTCTTGCGCGCGGTCTGCGCGGTGGATCGTAGCGGCTCAGGAACTCCGCCACGCGGGGTAGACCCGGACATAATACACGCCCGCCGCCAACGCCGCCAACAACGCGAGCGATGCGTAGATCGCGGGGGTTCCCGTATCCGCATAATCCAGACGGCTCTGGGAGGGATTTACGGGATTGTACAACACGACAAGCGGGAATCCGGGGTCTTGGAGACGATCGAGCGAGTCTTTGGGGAGGGCGTTGGGGCTGCCCGTCTGCGGCCACGTTCCCATCCAAGAACCAACGCGAGAAACGCCCGCCACGGCATACTCATATTGGATGAGAACCTTCGTGATATCCTGCGTCGCGCTGAAACGGGTGTCTTTGAACTCGCAACGAAGGATGCGGCCCGGCGCGCGCTGCCAGGGAACGGCGAAATAAGACCCCCACCATTTCATCAACGGAAACGCGACAAGCAACGCCATCAGCAATGCCACCGCTTCAGGCAAGCCCGGCTTTTTGAAGTGTTTCCGTTTTGGCAGAGGCATCTTGTCCCTCGCGCGTCGCCCCAGCTTGTGTAGGGCACTATACAGGCAATCCAGGCGGCGTGGCAAGTGAATTTCCAGGGCGATGCAGCAAAAACCGCGGGGCCGACTGGTCCTTTCCTCGGGCGGCGCGGCCATGCGTCTTGTCGTGGGGCGCAGCGTTTTTTCTTGGCGGGAGGCGCAGGCCGTTTCCGGGTCTCTTGCGGCGCGAGCCGTCAAATGGCGCCGCTTCCTCAAAATATGTATACT
>JAKJDA010000245.1 GCA_022706165.1 Candidatus Hydrogenedentota bacterium
GGTGCTGTTGGGCGCAGTTCTCGAAGGCACCAGCCTTCTCTCGCTTATAAGCCCGTCGGCGTTCATGATTATCGCGGGAGGCACAACCGGCGCGACGCTCGCCTGCTTTTCCATCGAGGAAATCCTCAAACTCCCCAAGAGCACCATGATGGCCTTCCAGAAGTCGAAGGTCTCGGTCGAAGAGATCATCGACGTTTTCGTGGAACTGGCGACGGCCGCCCGGCGCGAAGGGTTGCTGGTCCTCGAAAACACGCCCATCAAAGTGGACAACCCCATTTTGAAACGCGGCATTCGCCTGCTCGTGAAGGACATGTTGGCGACGGAGGCAGCCATCACTGAGGAAGAAGCGAAAACGCAGGCGGGTATCTATCAGGCAGCGGGCGGCTTCTCTCCGACCATGGGCATTATCGGCACGGTGATGGGCCTGATCGCCGTGTTGAGCCATCTGGCCGACACCGACAAGCTGGGCCACTCGATCGCCATGGCTTTCATCGCCACGCTCTACGGAATCGCCTTCGCCAACCTCGTGTTCTTGCCCATGGCCAAGAAAATGACCTTCGTGGCCAAGCGGCAAACAAAATTCTCCGAAATCATCATCGAAGGCATTCTTTCGATCCAATCCGGCGACAACCCGCGGATTATTCATGAAAAACTGCTTTCCTTTGTGGACGGACCCTCGGCCGAACGCCTGCGCGCCAAGCAAGCAGCAGGCAAATCCGGCGGCAAATAAGCGGCGGCGCAGGAGAAACGCATGGAGCGCAAACGACGCCGCGAGGAAGAACACGAGAACGAGGAGCGGTGGCTCCTTACCTACGCCGACCTGATCACCCTGCTGATGGTGTTCTTCATCGTCATGTACGCCATGTCCAAGGTCGACGCATCCAAGATGCAGCAGCTCATCTTCACCATGCGGACCGCATTCAAGAACCTGCCGACCAGCCCCGTCGCGGGCAGCGGCATGGGCATCCAAACCGGCAACAGCGTCGCCGTCATGCAGCGGACCCAGCGGTCTTCTTCCCCCCCGTTGCCCCTGGAGGCCGCGCAGGCTTCGCAGAGCGCCAAAAAAAAGGCGGAGTCCCTCCACTCGCGCGGCATGACGAGCATCAAGGAAAAGATCGAAGGACTCGTGCAAGAGAAAGGCCTGGGGCAGAACGTGGCCGTGACCGTGGGGGCGGGCGGAAACAGCCTCGTGGTCCGCTTGGCCGATTCGCTGCTTTTCGAATCGGGCAACGCATCCCTCTCGCCGCAGGCCGCTCCTCTCCTGGACAGCGTGGGCATGATATTGGCCCAAACCGGAAAATACGTCCGCGTGGAAGGGCACACCGACGATGTGCCGGTCCGCAGCGGACGCTACGAAACGAATTGGCAGCTGTCGACCGAGCGAGCCACCAACGTGGTCATGTACCTGATTGCGCATTACCAGATACTCCCCGAACTGCTGTCGGCCAGCGGGTATGGCGAATACCGTCCGCTTGTGCGCAACGAATCTCCCGAGACGCGCGCCCGCAACCGACGCGTCGAATTCGTAATCCTGGACCAGGCCGATTGACGTTCCCCGCGCCCCTCAAGGAGGATTTTCGCTCATGTCCCTTCCCGTGACTTTTACGGAAACCGAATTGCCCGGCGTTTTCGAGGTGTCTGCGGGCTTCGTGGCGGACGAACGCGGGTTTCTCATGGAAAACTATGTCGAGGCCGCCTGGCGAAGCGCCGGATTCGACATCGCGTTCGTCCAGGACAACGTCAGCTTGTCGGCAAAGGGCACGCTGCGGGGCATGCATTATCAGTTGGAGCCGCACGGCATGGGCAAGCTGGTTCGCGTTCTCCGCGGCCGCGCGTTCGACGTCGCCGTCGACCTGCGCCGCGGGTCGCCGACTTTCGGCCAATGGGTCGGCCGCATGCTCGACGCGGGCAACAAAAACGCCCTGTGGATACCCGTCGGATTCGCTCACGGTTTCCTTGCGATGGAAGACGATACGATGTTGTATTATAAATGCAGCAACGTATACGTTCCGCAGGCCGACCGCGCCCTGCTCTATTCCGACCCTGCTATCGCCATCGTCTGGCCTGCCCCGCCCGAGCGGGTCTCGCCCAAGGATCGCCAAGCGCCGCCCCTGGAACGCGCAGACATCAACTTCATCCACCACCCCGTCTCCCGAGATCAGTGAACGCATGCCGCCGCGCTGGGCGCGAGGCGTGGCGCAACAGAGGATGCAACCATGAATTCCATGACACGCTATCTGCAAACGCATGACCATTTGGCGAAACGCTTCGAACAAGTCGAGCGCAAACTGCGGTTCAACGCCACGACTCCCGACGAACTGCGTCAGTGGCGCCGCCGAACCGCGCGAAAACTCAAGGCGCTGATCGGGTACGACACCATGACGCGCACCGCGCCCAAACCCCGCATCACCGAAGAAAAGGATTGCGGCGATTACCTGCGGCAACGCATCGAACTCTTCACGGAGCCGGATGTCTTGCTGTGCGCCTATGTGCTTATCCCGAAAAATGCGGCCGGCCCACGTCCGGCAATCGTCGCCCCGCATGGACACGGCAGCGGCGGGAAATTGGCGGTGGCGGGCTGCGACAATCGCCCCGAGATAGCCGAGACGATCCGCAGACACAACTACGCGTATGGCGTGCAATTCGTGCGCAAGGGATTCGTTGTGTTCTGTCCGGATGCACGAGGCTTTGGCGAACGCCGCGAGCAGGACGCGGCGGCTAACCTCCTCGGTTCGTCGTGCTTGTGGATCAGCAACATGGCGTATCCACTGGGCCAAACCGTCACCGGCATGTGGACGTGGGACATTCATCGCCTGATCGACTATATCCAGACGCGCGACGACTGCATGCCCGACCGCATCGGTTGCGCGGGGTTGTCGGGCGGCGGGTTGCAGACGCTGTGGGCGTCCGCCTTGGACGAACGCATTCGCGGCGCCGTTGTCAGCGGCTATCTCTACGGATACAAAGAATCCTTGCTGGACATAAACTGCTGCCAGTGCAACTACGTGCCGCACCTGTACGAGTGGGTCGACATGGGCGATATCGCCGCCCTGATCGCCCCGCGGCCTCTGTTGGTCGAAACGGGCACGCGCGATTTCCTCAACGGGGCAAGCGGGCTCGCAAACGTGAAGTCGCAGATCAACGTCATCAAAAAAGCCTATCGCGTGCTCGGCGCGCCCAAGGCGATCGTTCACGACATCTTTGAAGGAGAGCACCAGTGGAACGGCGTCGAAGCGATCCCCTGGATGGAAAAGCATCTGAATGCGTGATCGGGACATATTGTCCGACTTCCGAAACTAATACAGATCGGCTGTTGCGTCCCATGGGCGTCATCGCGCATTGTGTTCGCCGCATTGCAACGCCAACTCGATAACGGGAAAAGGGAGGAAAATCATGAACGCGCCCCGCGCCAGCGCATTTGCCGCCTATGGCCAGGAAAGCTCTCCGGGCTCGCTTCGTTTCTGGGGAACGCGGACGGCGGAGTTGTTCTCGCGGGAAGTGAGCGAGTCTTTTTCCGGCGTCCTGGAACGAAACTATTATTCGCGGTTCGAAGGCGACCACGCAGGATTCGTCTCCGCTTCCATCGACGATCGCCCGTGGACCGGCGCCATGTGGACGCGCGACACCGGCGTCTTCTTGCGAGAACTGGTTCAATGGGGCTATCTCGAGCATGCCTGCCTGACGACCGAATGCTTGATCCGCCTCGTGCGCGAGAACAGCGAGGGTTTTTTCACCTTTCCCGAGTATTTTCAGGTTGGGCAGCCGGGCTCCGGGGGCGAGTTGGACGGCACGAACGCAATCCTCATCGGCATGGTGTTACTGTGGCGCCGCCTCCCCTCGAACCATCCCGTGCGCGAAGCGATTCAAGCGTTTCTGTGCGGCCCCAAGTCGCCGGTCGCCTACATGGAACATACACTGCGGAAGGCGCCCCTCCTGCCGGGCTCCGGCGAATTCGGCGGCGGCTGCGGCATTCCCGGCCAGCATTACAACATCGTCCAAAACTACCTCGGCGTGTACGCGCTGACAGCCGTCGCCCACGCGCACCGCGAATCCGGCGACGCGCCAAGCGCCGAACGCGTTCTGTCTCTTGCGAACGCCATCGAGCAGGGCGTCGAAAAACATCTCGTGGCGCCCGATGGCTCGTGGCATTGGTGCGTGGACATCGCCACCTTGCAACCCGATCCCGCCATCGTCGACCACCCTATCAACAAGGGATTCGGCGGACTCAACGGCGTCGCGGCGATGTCCTCGGACGTGCTGGGTTTCCTCCCGGAGGCACAGACGGCCCGTTGGCTCCGCCCCAGCGTCCAGACCTTCGACAAATTGGCCCGAACGCCGCTGCGAAAAGAGCTGTTTGAAAAATATGGCATCTGGACGCAATTCGACGAGCCGCCGTTGTTCCGCATGATGAGCCCGTCGTATGGGCATGGCTACGCGTTGCAGACGATGCTGCTCTTCGACCGCATGGACTGGGCCGAGCGCGCCCTGAACTATCTGGCCGAGGCGACATTCCAGCCGCCGCGCGGCTACAAGCTCGACCGCGACAACCCCTACCACTTCTACGAACGCTACGTGGCGCCGGAAACGCCCTCCCTCGAAACCTTCGATCAGGGATGCGGCGCGTTGAATCTCGTCTGCGTCGTGGAGCCCATCAAAGTGGCGCGGCTTGTAGCCGGGTGCGATGACACGCGCCCCGCGTGTCTGCGCTTCGTGCCGCGCGTCCCCGCTTCGTGGCGCGGATATGAGATGAAACGCTGGCCCGTTCACACCGTCGCTGGCGTGTCGCGGATCGACGTCCTCTACGATCGCATTCCCGGCGGCGAACGTTTCCGCGTCGAG
>JAKJDA010000246.1 GCA_022706165.1 Candidatus Hydrogenedentota bacterium
AGCGGGCGCAATCCACCAATTTCCGGGCGAAATTGAATTTTGCGCTTGGCGCCATCGACAATGGCACTTCGTATTTCACAAACAAACGATGGGACGGCCGCTTGTAGTCGGACGTTCGAGGGTCTTTGCGCATTCCATCAAACCTTCGAGAGGAACTGTCATGAAACATCGCACCAAGCATGTCTACGCCATCACCGTTGCGCCTGTCGTTGCCCAGAACAATTTTCAGACCCTGCTCAACTTCAAGACCTCCGTCATGACACGGTTCTCTTCGCTGCGACGACGACATAGCTTGCCGCATCGCGGGTCTTTCCGCGCGCCCTTTTAGGGGATGCGAGCCGTGAGGGCCTGGAAACGCGGGTGTTCGCGCAGCTTGGCGAACAGCGGAAACCGGGACAACTCGGAGCGAAGAGCGGGGGCGCAGTCCAACGCTTTCTCGAGGGCGTCAAGCGCGTCCGTTTCGCGCGGAGCCGGCAACGCAAGGTAAAACTGAGCGAGGTCGAGGTGGCCCTCGACGTTGCGGGGTTCGAGATCGGCGCCAAACCGGATCCGTTTCTCGGCTTCCTGATGTTCGCCGCATTCCCAGAGAACGCGTCCCAGCAGACGATGGGCGGGAGCCCAAGTCGGCGCCAGCTTCACGCAAGCGTTCAGCGAACGCCGGGCGGCGTCAAGATCGCGCGCCGAATAGGCGTCCACTCCTTTCTTCCACGCCGCCGCTGCACGGCGGCCCCGCGTCCATTCTCGACCCAGCCCCAGTCCCATCAACGCCAACACGACCAATACGAGCGCGATATGCATTACAACGTCCATGTGTCTCCTGTGTCCGTCAGGCGACGCAAGCTCAGCACAAGGCCGGCGAACGCCACGATGACGAGGGCGATTGCGCTGATGACGCTCCCAAGCATAAACGGCAAGGGACGGTAAAGGAACTGAAGGACATGTGGTCCTTCGGGCGTGTACACGCCTCGAAACAAGACGTTGACGTCAAGAATAGACGCCGGGCGACCGTCGAGCGTCGCGGTCCATCCTGGTGCGCGGGTGTCGGTTAGAACGATGATGCCGGACTGGGGGACGTCAACGCGAACGGTGATGCGCTCGGGCGTTGTTTCGTCAATGACGCAGGAAAACGGCGGCGGCGTTTGCGGCGGCGCGGGAGAATCGGGCAGGGAGCCTGCCGTGTGGCGATCGACGACGCATTCCGCCGCAAGATTGAAGTCCGGCCGCATCAACGTATCCAGAGCGGACTCCTCCGGCGCGGTCCTCCATGCCGGCGTCCAATATGCCCGCGGCAGGGCGTCTTCGTTCTGAAATACGCGCAATGTGCCAGCTTGCGACGCTTCCCGTAGCCGCGCCCCTCGGGCCAGCAGCCGTTCGGCATGGCCGTGCGCGCCGGAATCTTCCATCAGCGCGCGCACGCTCATCGCGTGCAGGAGGTTCGCCGTGCGTTTTTCCCGGTGGCCGTCGCGCGCATCCTGATTCGCGAAGAGCGCGTCGCGCCATTCCCGCTGTCTGGGCGTCATGGCGCCGACATCGCCGTTCGCAGCGGATATGCCGTACAAAAGCCCCACTTGTTCCGGAAGGGCGCGGGTGAGCAGCATGGCCCTTCCGCCGAAAGATTGTTCCTGGAGCGCGGTGATTGACTGCTGATGCCGTTCATACGCAACGGCGGCGGCGTCGAATGGGCGAGCGCCAGTCACCCGGCCGGCCTCCCACAAGTCCGCATACAAAAACAGCGCCAGGAGCATTCCCGAAAAGGCGCTGCTCCATCGCGTGCGGAAGAGCAGAAAAGGGAGCAGCGCCAAGACGCAAGCGAACACTCTGCCCCGGATATCGCCGCCTGCCGCCACGAATAGGACGAGGGCAAGGAGCAGCGTCACGATCGCGGGTTTCCAAACCGGCTCCGATCGAAAATCCTGCCATGGAGTGAGCAGCCGGTCGGCGCCAATGCCCGCGAGAACCGTGAAACAGAAAACGGCAGGAAAGGCGAGCGCTTCGCGCGGAAAGCCGAGCGGCAACCGTTCTACGGTCGCTCCCGCAGTTGTCAGAACGATGAGGAATCCGCATACGAGAGCGCTTTCGCGCCAATACCTCCGGTGCAGCGCGGCGGCCGGAGCCAGAAGCAAGGGGATAACGCCAAGATATGCGAGTCGAGGAACTATGCCGGGGCGCGGCGCAAGCATCTGCAGCGGAAGATCGCGCAGCCGATGCGGCGTTTCGGCCTGGCCGACGGATCCCCACAATGCACGCGCGGGCTGGTCCAGTTGGGAAAGCCAGAACAACGCCGGAAGCCATTGGATAGCGGTCAGCGTCAGCATGATGCCGAGGGAGAGTCCAATTCCAATGAGGGCGTCGCGCCGGTGCATCCGGCTCCCGGTTATAACGGGCGGACGCATCGCCGCAAGGAACAGAAAAAGCGCCGCAAGCGCAAGGAACATCGTGGCTGCGGCCGTTGCCCCGGAGAGAAGCAGCAACCCTCCGCTCACTCCGACGCCCAAGGTTTGGCCTTTGCCGGGATTTCTGCGGAATTCGCTCGCCGCCCAGACAAGAACCGGTCCCCATGCCAACGCGGCGGCGACGGATGGAAGGCACATGCCCGAGACCGCCGCGCCGGAAAATGCATATGCCACTCCTGCCAGAAGAGAGGGCGTGTATCGCACTCCCAACGATCGGACAAACAGGGTCGTAGCCGTGCCCATCAGGACAAGGCTGAGTAGGGCGTTGAGCGGAGCCGCGCGTTCGGGCGAAACGAACAGGAAGACCCAATTCAGCGGCTGAAACAGGCCCACGCGCGGATCGGCCAGGAAGGGCGCGCCGCAGAGCTGGCGCGGGTTCCAGAGCGGCACATGTCCGGCGCGGAGTTGTTCAAAGCCGTACTGCAAGGACGGATAGACGACGTGGCGGAGGTCGGCCTGTTCATGAGGCGTCATGCCTCTGTCCGGCGGCGGCGCAACGCCAGTCCAGAACACCGGCGCGGCAACGATAAACAGGAGGGCCGCCCCGAAAAGCCGCCGCGCACTGTATCGGCTCTCTGCTTCCATTACCCCCTCACGCCAACATGTCGCGCACGCAAACGCGTCTGTCCTCTTTAATGGCGCGAACGACGGCGTGAGTTGCCGCCAGACTGTTCAGGTTCCGCGCGCCGCTGGTTTCCGGCTCTTCGCCGGTGTCCAAGGATCGGGCGAACGCCTCCAGCAAATAGGCCTGATGTTGCACCGGCATTTTCACCAACGGCACGCGCTTGGCCGCGCCATCGGCATGGGACACGCGCAACACGTCGTTCGTCCATTCGAGCGTTCCCGACGCCCCCGCAAACCGCCAGTCCGCATTCCACGACGTTTCGGCCCCTTGCGCCACCCAACTTCCGAAATAGTTCACCGCGCATCCATTGTCGAGCACGAATTGCGCCATGGCCGTCGCGTCGCCTTTGTTCCAGTTCCACGGCGCATTGACGCTCGTCGCCTGCACCGAAACGATGTCGCATCCCGTGATGCAGCGGATCATGTCGATGTGATGGATCGACATGTCCAGCACAAGCGGATAGGCCATCTCTTCGCGAAACCCGCCGAAACGCGGGCCCTTGTGAAAGGAGACGCCGATATAGCCGATCGGTCCGATCGTCCCGTGCTGCGCCAGGCGCCGTGCGGTCTGGGTGGCGGGCTGAAACCGGTAGTTCTGCGCGACCATGTACGTGCGGTTCGCCTTCGCGGCGCTTTTCACGATGGCCTGGGCATTGCGGAGGGTATCGGCCAGCGGTTTTTCGGAGAGCACATGCAGTCCCCGCGCAAAAGCCGCCTGGCAAACGCCCTTGCGAAATTGCTGCGGGGTCACGTCGATCAGGGCGTCCGCCTCGACGTCCGCCAACGCCTTGTCCAGGTCCGTGTAGCACCGCGTCTTGGGGACGCCGTACTGTCGGGCCGCCGCAGCGAGATGGTCCTTGTTCGTATCGACATAGGCCGCCGCTTTCCAACACGTCGAGCCCGCAACGGCGGCCGTCCACACGCCGCCCATGCCGCCCACGCCAACAACGATGATGTTCCGTTTCATACTTGCTTGCTTCCTCCCTCCACGGTGAAAAATCATGCTTCGGCGAATCGTACCACTTGGCTTCGGGCGCTTTCCATGCGTGCGCCGCGCGCGTCCGTCAAAACGCCTTAGGAGACGCGCCCGCGTCTGGCTGCGCTTGACGCAGTGCGGCGTCTGCGGCGCGTTTGAGATCGCGGACGGCCTGATCGGCCGTTTTGAGACGGGCCAGGATGGACGTTTCGGCCAATTCGACGATGTCGCGCACCCGTTGCCACCCGGCCAGGTTAGGCTCGGGACGCGCATACGACAGGCAATCGAACGCGGTGCGGTTGTCGGGCCATTCGCTCCAAAACGCTTGCATGCCGGGGTCGCTCGCGACGGATCTTCGCACCGGCATATAGCCCGTGCCCAATGCCCATCGCGCAGATATTTCCGGAGACGTGAAAAACGTGACGAAGGCCCATGCGGCGCGTTGTTGCTCGGGCGTAGTGTTGAAAATGACCACGTTCGGGCCATAGAGCACGGTGTGCGGGTCGGCTGGATCGGCTTGGGGAATGGGCGCGATGCCCCAGCGGCTGTGGTCGCCCTCCATGAGCGTCTCCATGCTGGTCCGATGCGAACTCGATCGGAACGCGAATGCGGCGCGATCCTGCGAGAGGGCGATGCGGTCGTCGTAGGTGTCGGGCGTGATGGGGTAGGCGAGCCCCTCCTGGCTGAGGGTTTCGATAAGCCGAAAGACTTTCAAGGCTTGCGGCGAATCGTACAA
>JAKJDA010000247.1 GCA_022706165.1 Candidatus Hydrogenedentota bacterium
TTGACGCGCTGCCTCGACGCGACCCGCGCCGCCGCCGACCGGGCCGGCATCGGCCTGCGCCTGCCCACCATGCCGCGCGAGGAACTTCTCCAGTACTACGACGGCGGGCTCGACCTGCGCCGTTTCGAATGCCGGTCGCCCTGGACCAACTTCATGATCGGCTGCAAAGGCGACGCGTATGCCTGCCTGCCGGGCAAGGTCGGCAACGTCCGCGAACAGTCCATGCGCGAACTCTGGAACGGCCCCCGCATGCGCGCCCTGCGCAACCGCCTCAAGAAAGGCGTCTACTGCATCTGCCAAGGCTGCTGCGAACTGGAGTATCGCGGCGCGACGTCGCGACCGGCTCCGTAAAGCCAACCTTCACGTCCAAACAAGGGCAATTATTCCTTTGGCCGGTTCATGTCCTCCGGAGTCTGGGCGGGTTCCTGGGCGTTTTGCAGGGCGACCTTTTGTGCGAGGTTCTTGAGTTGGGTCTCGAGGCTGGAAATTTTGACGCTGAATTGCAGGGCGAGGGCGAGCAGGAAGAACAGGCCGAAGAAGAAGAGCGTCGAGGACGTGAAGCCCGCGCCGACGAACTTGGTGATCCACACGAGCAATGGATAGTGAAGGCCTATCACGAGGATGGTCGCGCCGGCGAGCAGCCACAGCCAGGAGTATTCTTCCTTGAGTTTGCGGCGTCGCACGAGTTCGATGATGGTGATCATGAGAGCAGCGCCGCACGCCACCGCGAGGACTTTTTGACGGATGTCCATGGCTTATTTCTCCCGGCGCAGAAGGTTGAGGGGAATGTCCAGCGCCATTTTGAACAGGTAGTACACGGGCCGCAACCCGGCATGGATGGATTTCTCTTGTTGCCCGGCGTACATCACCACGGGGCATTCGGCGATGCGAAAGCCGCTGTGGTGGAGCAACACGAGCACGTCCGTGTCGGGGTAGTCGACGGGGTACAGGTCGCGGCAGAAAAACGCGACGACGCGGCGGTTCATCGCTTGAAATCCGCTGGTGGGGTCGGTGATGGTCGCGCCGATCAGGGCCGTCGCGATGCGCCGGAACAAGTACATGCCCGCACGCCGGGCAAACGGCACGCGGTAGGTGTCGCCTTCGAGAAAGCGCGACCCGAGGCACACGTCGCACGCGCCCGACCGCACGCGATCGAGCAACGGCGCCATCCCGCGGGGATCGTGCTGGCCGTCCGCGTCGAGTTGCACGAGATAGGCATAGCCTTTTTCGAGGGCGTATTTGTAACCGGTTTGAAGCGCCACGCCATAGCCCATGTTGAAGGGAAGCGGCAACACGATGGCTCCGGCTTCCCGCGCTCGCGTTCCGGTGTCGTCGCTCGATCCGTCGTTCACCACGACGACGTCCGCGTCCGGCATGGCCGCGCGCACGGCATGCACGATTTCCCCGATGCGGACAGCTTCGTTGTAGGCAGGCAAGACGATGATCGCATCCGGTTTCATAGGGCGCAGTTTACCGGCGCGTTCCGAACGCGTCAACCGGCAGGGTCCGTTCTTGACAGGAGCCCTGGAAGAGCGGATAGTTTATGCGGCATGGGGTTTTCCGATGGGTCGATCGGGGGGGCGGAAAGGGAAGGGAGTCATGGGGATTCGGTACGCGGTCCATGCGTATGCATGGACGACAAGCTGGTCGAACGAGACGCTGCATTTAATCGCGCATGCCAAGGCGTTGGGGTTTGATCTCATCGAGATTCCGTTGATGGAGATCGAAAAGATCGATGCGGCGGCCATTCGGGCGGCGGCGGCGGACGCCGGCATCGGGGTGTGCGCGTCGACAGCGTGCAGCGAAGCGACCGATCCGACGGCGGATGATCCAGGCGTGCGGCGGCGCAGCGTGGAGTATCTCAAGGCGTGCGTCGAGGCGACGGCCAGGATGGGCGCGACGACCTTTTCCGGGGTTGTTTATTCGGCCATAGGACGGAGAATAACCGGTTTTCCGGAGCAGCGGCATTGGGATTGGGCGGCGGCGGCATTGAAGGAAACGGCGCGGCACGCCCGGGACTTGGGCGTGACCGTCGGCATTGAGCCCATCAACCGGTACGAGTCGTTCCTGGTCAACACCTGCGATCAAGCGTTGCGACTACGAGAGCTGATCGGCGAACCGAACGTGGCCGTTCATCTCGACGCATACCACATGAACATCGAGGAGGCCGATTTTCGCGGCCCCACGCAAAAAGCCGCGCCGTATTTGTGCCATTTCCACCTCAGCGAGAGTCATCGCGGCGCGCCCGGCACGGGCGTCGTCGATTGGGACGGCATCTTCGGGGCCTTGGCGGAGGCCGGATACGCCGGCGTGGCGGGCCTCGAATCTTTCTGCGAGGTCTCGCCGGCGATGGCGGCGGCCACGTGCATCTGGCGCCGACTTGCGTCTTCAAGCGATGACTTGTTGCGCGAGGGACTGGCCTTCTTGAAGCGCATGGAGGCGAAGCATTTCGCGCAGGCATGATGCGCGCCATGGCGTTTGAAATCGTGTTTGGGGGATCGATTTCGGGTTGATACCGTGTCCTGAAAGGGATACAGTGGCGCGGTCATATACCCGCGAAACGAGGGCGGACTGTCCGCAAGGCGAGGAATCTTATGTCGCATTTTTCGGGTTTGGATTGGGCCATTGTGGCCGTTTATCTCGTTGGGACGATGTTCGCGGGCATTGCCGTGCGCAAGTTCGTGGGCAAAGTGGAGCATTTCCTGGTTGCGGGCCGCGAGATGGGGCTGTCGCTGGGAATCGCTTCGTTGTCCGCCACGGAATTCGGCATTGTCACGTGCATGTACATGGCGCAGAACGGCTACGACAAGGGCTTTTCCGGAGCCGTCGTCGGCATTCTGGGCGCGGCGGCCATGCTGTTCATCGGGCTGACGGGCTTTTGCGTGAAGCCGTTACGGGACGCGGGGGTCATCACCATCCCCGAATTGTTGGAGCGACGTTTCGGGTATGGCATACGCCGCTTGAGCGGCGTCGTGATTATTTTGGGCGGACTGCTCAACATGGGCGTTTTTCTGCGCATGGGCGGCAATTTTCTCGTCCATGTCTTCGGGATCAGCGGCCAAGCGGCCGCCCGCGCCGCCGAGGCCGCCGCCTCGCCTTCGTGGATGAATGCGTTAATGGCCTGGGCAGGGGCGCATTATCTTGAGTTGACCATGACCGGCCTGCTGATAGCCGTGGCGACATACACAATCATGGGCGGAATGCTTTCGGTGCTGGTGACCGATTTCCTTCAGTTCGTCGTGATGAGCATCGGCCTGCTTCTCGTGACGGTCCTCATCCTCCGGGACGTCGGCTGGGGCAAGCTGACCGCGACCGTGATGGAGCACTACGGCGAGGGCGGCTTCAATCCCATCGCGCACCCGAAGATGGGGTGGCAATATATCGGGTTCAATCTGCTCTTGCAGACGGCGGCCATGCTCACCTGGCAAACGAAAATTCAACGTCTGCTTGCCGCGAAGGACTCCGCCACGAGCCGCCGCATCTATTCCGCATCGTGCTTCTTTACGGTGTGCGCGTGCTTGCTGCCGGGGCTGTGGGGCATCGCGGCCTTGGCGACGCTTCCCTCGGGCGTGGTGCCCGCGAGCGACACAACCGTCGCGATGCCGATGTTGCTGGCCAGCATCGTTCCCGTGGGGCTGATGGGCATTCTCATCGCCTCGATGCTGGCGGCGGAAATGTCGACGGACTCCTCCTACATGTTGACGTGGGCCAGCGTGATTTACAACGACATCCTTTCGCGCAAGCGCAAGGCGAAGTGGACCGAGCGGAAACGTTTGGGCGCGAACCGCATTCTGGTGGGCGCGATCGGCTTGTTCTTGATGTTTTACGGATTGTGGTACGAGATCAAAGGCGACGTGTGGACCTACCTCGGCTTGACGGGCACCGTCTACCTGTCCAGCATGTCGGCGTTGCTCATCGCGTGTTGCTACTGGAAACGCTCGAACAACTGGGGAGCCTTGGGCGCGATAATCTGCGGCGCCGTGTTTCCGGTGGGTTTCTTGGTGTTGCAGAAAGTCCCGGCGACGGAAGCCTTTGCCGAGAGGCTTGGTCCATACATCCCCGGCATCGCGGCCTATGTTGCCGCGGGGCTGGCGATGGTGATTGGCTCCTACCTCAAGATCGCCGTGAAAGGCGAGGAGGCCGCATAGCCATGGAACAGAGCATGCCCGTTCCCGCGCTTCAATATTTCTGGCTGGCGCTGACCGTTGCCGCGCTCTTGTGGTACGCGTGCATCACCGTTTTCGTGGCCGTCAAAGGCGCGCTCGACATCAAGCGCATGCTGGCCCGGCTGAAGGAATTCTCGAATGGAAACGGCGGCGCGTAGCGCGCAGGTTCGCAACGACGCGCCGTCCGCAAGATGCAGGCAAGATTCATGAAAGGCGCCAGCGAAGGCCGGCGCATTCCTTGAGGAGCAAGCAGGATGGCGCACGTAGAAAATTCGGCTTTGAAAGATCGCATGGAATCCATCGGACGGCAGGCGCGCGACGCCGCGGACACGTTGCGATCGTTGTCGGTGTCCGTGAAAAACGCCGCGTTGTCGGCCGTCGCAAAACGCCTGCGGGCGAACAAGGAAGTTCTCCGCGCGGAAAACGCCAAGGACCTCGAGGCAGGCCGCGCCAAAGGCCTGTCGGCGGCGATGCTCGACCGTCTCGAACTGACCGATAAACGGATTGACGCGATGGCCGAGGGACTCGAAGTCGTGGCGGCGTTGCCCGATCCCGTGGGAGACGTGACGCATCAATACGTGCACCCCAACGGCATGCGCATCGCGCAGATTCGCGTGCCGCT
>JAKJDA010000248.1 GCA_022706165.1 Candidatus Hydrogenedentota bacterium
CGGCGCTCCACGACGATCAGCAGACCGGAAAGGGTCAGCGGCACGGCAAGCACGCCCACCACGACGATCAGGCGCATGATCGCTTCCATCATGGCTGCGCCTCCTTTCGCACCGTCGCCCAGGCAGGCAGCGACGCCCGGGGCGTCCCCCTCAACCCCTCCGGAAGGCCGGCGACGCCAACGGGCAAACGGGACAGGATGTTCACGGGCAGAATCGACGTGAAGGAGCCGATCGCGATTTCCACCCGATCGTTCTGGGTTACGCCCAGGCGCGCCGCGTCGCGCGGCGACATGGCGATGTAAGGGGCGGGAGCGCGCCCTGCGATCGACGGAGAGAGCGCGCTCATTTCCTCCGAGCCGTAGATGTGATGAATCGCGACCAGCAACATTTCTTGGCTGCGCGGCGTGAAAGCCGCCGGCGCGCCGTCCCGATAGGCAATGCTGGAATTGGGATCGGCCTCGATCAGGCGCAGGCCCGGATCGCCGCCCCGCAAGGCGCCGCCCACTTCTTCCTGGAACTTGCTCAGCACTTGCGGCGAATTCCAGCCTGGAGACCAGTACCACGACCGCAGGGCCGTCGGGATGCGGCGTCCGCGATAGCCTTCCATCGAGAAGCTCATCGGCGAGTCCGGGTCTTCCGGCACTTGCGATTCGCTGACGTCGATGTTTGCGTACATCGCGGTGCGGCCGCTGTAGCGATGCGGCTGCCGCGCGATCTTTTGCCCGACAAACCGGGTGGCCGCCGACGGCACCAAACTCGGCACGTCGTGAAAAACGTTCACGCTCTTCGAAATCGTTTCCACTAGGTCATCCAACGAGACCCAGTCGTTTCCGCCTGCACGTGCGGCGGCGTCGCGCACGCGCCGAAGCCAGCGCCAGGCATCGGCAATGTCGCTCTTCGGCGCGTACACCTGGACAAACCGCTGCGCGCGGCCTTCGCCGTTCACATAGATGCCGTCGCTTTCCGCGAAGGTCGCCGCGGGCAATACCGCCGTGGCCTTCGCGGTCGTCTCGGTCTCGATATGATCCAATGCGATCACGGTCTTCGCTTTGGCGAACAATGCATCCGCCTGTGCGCGATCGATGCGGCGATAGAGATCGTTTTCGAGCACGATGACCGTGTCCGCGACGCCGTTCGCGATCGCGTCGATGGCCTTTTCGAGTCCTTGGCCGCCCAGCAACGCCAGGCCCATCGTGTTGCATTCGGGCATGACGTACGCGAGCGCGGCGGGTTGGCAACTCCGGCACAGCGCCCATGCCACGTTGGCCGCTGCCGCGATGACGGCCTCGCTTTTGCACGATGGACCCGAAACCACGAGGGGCTGTTTCGCCGTCTGCAGGGCCATCGCGATGCGGCTCGCGAGTTCCTCTGTTTCCGGCGCGAGTTTTGACGGCGCGGGCGACGCGGAATCGATGGCGTGCGCGACGGCGAATCCGAGGCGCGCGATGTCATCCGGCGCGGCGACATGCGTTTCCGTGGCGACTTCATCCAATCGCGTGTCGCGTGTCGCGGCGATGTACAGCGGACCTTTCGCGTCCTGGAGCAACGTGCGCACGGCGTCGTCGTTCCAGCGCGGAATAGACAGTTTGTCGGCGGCTTCCATCGGCGCTTGCCGCACGGCCTGTCGCAGACTCAGCGCCATCATCGGCGCGGCATTCGTGAGGTCCTCGCCCAGCACCAAGACGGCATCGGCGTCGGCCATGTCTTGCAGCGACGGCGACCGCGCGGGTCCTTGTTGCAGGTTCTCGATCATCTTCGCGACGAGGCGCGCTTCGCGTTCGGGAACGCCTTGATAAAAATGTTCGGGGCCGGTCAACGTGCGTAGCGCAAAATTAGATTCCAGCGACGCGCGTGGCGATCCGATGCCGATGATGGTCTTGTCGCGGTTGAGGCGGTCGCCGATCCAGGCCAGCGCCTCCTCGCGCGGCATCTCGATCTTCGCGCCGTCCTGTCGCCGATACGCCGCGCGGATGCGCCGGTCGCCGTTCACGAATTCGTAGCCGTAGCGCCCGCGATCGCACAGGAAATAGCCGTTGACCTCGCCGTTGTAGCGGTTGCGGATGCGCCGGAGCGTGCCGTAGCGTTCGCCGGGAATGGTGTTGCACCCGACGCCGCAATGCACGCACACCGATGGCGCGGTCTGTTGGTCCCAGCGCCGCGTGTTGTGGGCCTTGAGCGTCTTGTCCGTGAACACGCCCGTTGGGCAGACCTCGACGAGGTTGCCGCTGAATTCGCTTTCGAGCGGGCCGTCCGCGTGGCGTCCGAAGTAGGTGTGGTTGTGGGAGGCCATCGGCGCGAGGTCGTGTCCGCCCGCATAGTCGGCGTAGAAGCGCGCACACCGATAGCACTGGATGCAGCGGTTCATTTCGTGATTGACGAACGGTCCGAGGTCTTGGTTCGTGTAGGTGCGCTTGGTGAAGCGATACGAGCGGTAATTATGCCCGGTCATCACGGTCATGTCCTGCAAATGGCATTCGCCGCCTTCGTCGCAGACTGGGCAATCGTGCGGGTGGTTGGTCATCAACCATTCGAGCACCTGCGCGCGGAAGGTCTTCGCTTCCTCGTCGTCAATGGAAATGCGCGTTCCGTCCGTTGCGGGCGTCATGCACGACATGACGATCCGCCCGCGCGTGTCGTTCTCGTCTTTGAATTGCTTCACGGCGCACAAGCGGCAGGCTCCCACGGAATTCAATGCCGGATGCCAGCAAAAGAACGGCACGTTGAATCCGAGCGTCAGGCACGCCTGCAGCAGGTTCTGGCCGTCTTTCACCTCATACGGCTGATTGTTTATGTAAATCGTGGCCATCCGCTATCTCCAGGGGCACCGCTTCTCGCGAATGTGCCGCTCGAAGTCGTCTCGGAAGTATCGCAATGCGCTGCCCAATGGGGCCATCGCGCCCGGCGCCAACGCACAGAAGGTCAGCCCAGGGCCGAGCAACGGCACGTGCTTGTCCAGCATCGCCATATCCTCGGGAATGCCCTCGCCGCGCTCGATGGCGGCCAGCGTCTTTTCGATCCATGGCAGCCCATCGCGGCACGGCGTGCACCAGCCACAGGACTCATGCGCGAAAAATGTAATGAGGTTGTGCACCATGCCCACGGGACAAGTCTTGTCGTCGAGCAAGATCATCGTGCCTGTTCCCAGGCGGCTGCCTGCGATTGGCAGCGTGTCGAAGTCCATTTGCAGATCGAGGTGCTCGGGTAACAGGAAGTCCGTCGACGCGCCGCCGGGAATGATGCCGCGCAACGCAACGCCGTCGCGCATGCCGCCCGCGTGTTCTTCGAGAATCTCGCGCATCGTCACGCCCAACGGCAGTTCCCATACGCCGGGACGTTTCGCCTTGCCGCTGACGCCAAAGAGTTTGGCGCCGCCGTTCGGGGTTTTGCTTAACGATTTGAACCATGCCGCGCCGTGGTTGACGATGTGCGGCACGTTGCAGAGGGTCTCGACGTTGTTCACGATGGTTGGCTTGCCGAAAAGTCCGGAAACTTGCGGAAACGGCGGCTTGTTGCGCGGATTGGCGCGCTTGCCTTCGAGGGCGTTGATCAACGCGGTCTCTTCGCCGCAGATGTAGCGTCCGGCGCTCGTGTGCAAATGCACTTCGAGACTGTAATCGGAGCCCAGAATGTTTTTGCCCATGTAACCGGCCTCGCGGGCTTCCGCGATGGCGCGTGCGAGCGCTTTTTCCGCCTCGAAATATTCGCCGCGGAGAAAGATATATGCGATGTCCGCCTCGATGGCAAATGCCGACACGATGACGCCTTCGATCAGCGAATGCGGATCTCCTTCGAGAAGAACGCGGTCCTTGAATGTGCCGGGCTCCATTTCGTCCGCGTTGACGACCAAATACTTCGGGTGCGCGGCGTTCGGTCCCATGGGCACGAAGCTCCACTTCAGCCCCGTCGGAAATCCCGCGCCGCCGCGCCCGCGCAGATTCGAGTCCTTGACCACCCCGAGCACGCCCGCGGGCCCCAGGTCCTTGAGGGCCTTGCGCACGGCCTGATACCCGCCGACTTGCTCGTATTCGCGCAAGGTCGGCGGTTGGCCATCGGGCCGTAAATTCTGTGTTAACGGACGTTCGCTCATGAGGTCCCTAATCCAACATATGCGAAAGCAAGACTCGCCACGGAGACACGGAGCACGCGGAGAAAGCACGGAGACGAACGAATAACAAAGCTCTTCTCTGCGAACTCTGCGGCCTTTGTGTCTCTGCGTTCAAAATATTCAACGCAGAGGCGCAAAGTTCGCAGAGAAGACAATGCGTTGTTTGCTCTCACGTCTTCACGTTTCTGCATCGCTGCGTTCCAGTCGCGTGGCACAAAAAGCTATTCATATTTCGCCAACAACGCGCCGAGATTGTCGATGTCCACGTCGCGGTGCAGGTCTTCGTCAATCATCAGCACGGGCGCATGATCGCACGCACCCAGGCATTGGTTCGCCAGCAGCGTGAAACGCCCGTCGGCGGTCGTCTCGCCGGGTTTGATGCCGAGCGTTTGCTCGAACTTGGCGAGGACGGCTTCCAAACCCATCACCCAGCAACTCACGCTCGTGCATATCCGGATCACGTGCCGCCCGACAGGGCGTCGGAGAATCAGGTTGTAGAACGTCGCCACGCTGTCGACTTCGTGCGTCGTCATGCCGAGCAGCCCGGCGATGTCCGCGACGCTTTCGTCGTCGACCCATCCCTTGTGGCGTTGCACGATTTTCAGCGCGTCGATGCACGCAGACCGTTTGCGCTCGTACAGGCCCGTCTCGGCTCGTATTTCTTCGATAACGCTCAGCGGC
>JAKJDA010000249.1 GCA_022706165.1 Candidatus Hydrogenedentota bacterium
GTTCCTTGGCCGTCATGGATTCGACAAACTCGCGGGCAATCGTGAGCGATTCCTTGCGGGCATACTCCCGCAACTCGTTCAGTTGCGCGTCAATCGAAAGCATCTGCCGTTCTTCGTCGTCGGTGCTCTTGCGGGCGTAGAGAAACACTTTCATTTCCCGGCCTCCTTTGCCTTGGCTTGGGCCTGCGCCTTGGTCTTCTCCGCTTCGGCGATGATCTTCTTGAAGCCTGCCACGTCCGGCGGGGCGATGGGCTGCAAGAGGATGTTCTTGCCGTCGGTGAAAATGGCGAATTTCGTCCCGATGCGAGCGCCGAGAACCTTGCGCGTCGCCTCGGGGATCACGATTTGACCGCGTGAAGACATGCGAGTCAGTTCAAAGTGCATGGGTCTCCTTTTGTCATAAGATACTCTTACGAGATAAGATAACGGGGTTGTGAAGGGAAAGCAACTCATTCCGCATGAGGGCGCGGCAATCTTTGCGCCGCTCCCGCCCGCGTGTGAGGAACGAACGCCAAGGGCGGGAAGTGGCGCATGTTGCCGCGCGGGGTGGTCTGAATCTTCGCGCGAAGCGCGTCCGCGCACCCGTTCGGAACAGGCGGGGAAGAAGTCCGACCAAGACGCTCGGCGCGGCGGCCTTGCCGCACGCGCCGACCACACGCCGCCGGAAGCGGCCCCGGAAATCGTGTCCGGTTCCCCGGTCAGCAAGTCGTTGAAGGCCAGCGCGAAACCGCGTCCCTCCGGCTTCTTCGTCGTCCCGTCGTCCGAGTCCGAAAACGCCGCCGCGAACGCGGCGGCCCGCGTGTCGCCCGTCGCGGGGATCACGTCGCCGCATCGCGTCACCAGTCGCGGAAATGCCTCGCCGCGTCTGCGCGTCGAGTTCCCCGGCCCGTGGGGGATTTGGGCCGAAATGCCACGAAAAGAAAAATGGTCGTCCTTCTTGGACGCCGCTCGAAAGTATTACCAGCGGTAGCCGGTCCTTGTCCACGCCGGATACGGGATACCTCGCGGCGCTGACGCGCCGCTCGGACCATGCCCCCGGCTCGGCGCTCCCGCGCCTCGCCGCCCCACGCACGGCGCGACACGCGCCGTGCTTCTACTCCTCGCCGCTGGACGCGGCTCGGAGCAAGGTGCCGCGCTTGGCCGCGCGGCTCATGCTCGGCACGCTGGCCGCGTGCCTGCGCTTCCGCCGCCCGCGTGGGCGCGGTCGTCGGTCGCCCCTCCTGAACGTCGGGGCGAGGCTGGCTGCCCGTCGCCGGTGGCCACCGTCGAGGCGGCTGACGCCGCCCGGTTCGTTCCGCCCGTCTTCTCGTCTTCGTTTTCGGGGGCGCGCGCGAAGAGGAAGAGGCTGCGGATTGACGGGCTCCACTCACCAACCGCCCCTGTGCCGCCTCTGGCGGCAGCAGCCAGCCAAGAAAGAGCGCAAGCCGTGCGGTCTGGACGACCGCACAGCTTGCTTAGTGCGCCGCTTGGCTCCGGCTGAACGCCGGAGCTTCTCGCGGCTTGCCCGCTGACGCGTTTTTCCAATGTCTGGAAGATCCGTCCGAGATTTTTCCAATCATTGGAAAATGAGGTCTAGCTTCGCTCGCTGATCTCCACCTCGGCCGCGTTTCAAGTGTCGTTTTCGTGTGCTCCGTGAACTCCACACACCGAAGCCCGTCGCTTCAAACGCGGCCCCAAACGCCGCCGGCCAATTCGCCCCGAGTGTGCGCCTACGGTGCAAACGTCGCGGCCATTTGCCTTTTCGGCGGCAAGAGCCTGCCGGTCGCGTTAAGAGTTGAAACGCGCCCGGCACCGCTCCGGCTCGCCGTCGCTGGGGTCGGGCCTTCGGCCCTCCGTGGATTGGTTTTTCAATCTCCGAATACAATTTATCAATCAGACCCCTTTTGCCCACGCTTCGCCACCATCGCCCCTCTGCGCCTGAGCATCCTTGTTTCCTCACTCCGGGCAAGAAGAGCCGTCGCGCCGCTGTACGCCGAAACCGCGAGCGGTTTCGGCGAGGCGGCGCTTTCCGATTCCATCGGAACCGGCTCTTACTTGCCCTCCGTTCGGCGGCTGCTACGGCGCTGCCGGGGCGGCGTTGGCTACGCTCTTCACACAGACCACCCACCAGACCCTTGCGCGGGGAATGCCCCCGAAGAATTCCCCGCGCTGGAAGACGGCTTCTATCGGTTTGCGGCGAAGGGAACTTCGGCCGCAAACCAGAAGCCGCATTATACCGTGGCCTCTTCCCGTCAAGGATACTTCGCTCCCGCTTCGCGGGATGCGATCCTCCTTGACGGGTCCCTTCTGGCCACGTCTCGAAGCGCCAATCTTGCCCACAATCAACACCGAAAGCGCCATTATGACACACTTGACGCGCGGGTGCGTTTCACGCAATAGTGCCATAACATATTTATAATGAAGATGTTAGAAATCATTGCGGTTAGTCAAGATAATACTGGCATACAATATGCTGTAGTATCCACCGTGACACCACAAAATAGAGTAGAGGTAGAAAAGGGCTAGGACTATGGCTGGACGAGAAGATGAAATAGGAACTCAGGACGCGGGCAAACACTCGGTTACCACCGATGACAAGCAATCCGGCCTCAACCTTTCCGACGAGAAGAAAGCAGATGTGGCTGTAGCCCAACTGGCGGAACGTTACACGGCGTTGCACAACATGCGCGACCGGAGTATGCAATTCGCCGTTTGGATCCTAGGCTTTGGGTTTGCGATGGCTTGGCTCTTGATCAGTGACGTCGCACTTTCGCCCCTTCAAGCTCGCATGACTTTCGGCTTCGTGGTCGTCATTGGCGTTGCGAGTTTTCTTTTTGTGCGCGGCATCCACATCGGTTTCAAGAACAACAGGACAATCGTGGTCCGACTTGAAGAATCCCTCAGACTTTTTGAGAAAGGCACCTATCACAAGTCGAAGGCCGTGCTTAACGGCGATTTCAACTGCACAAAGTTCAAGCCGACGGAACATTTCTTCACGCTCTACTGTCTTATGGCTGCGGTCTACATCTTCTTGGTCGTGCTTGTTGTTATTAATCCGTGTTCCACAGCAAAGACACAAGGCAGTGCGGGCGCTGCTGCTGAACAGACGAACGCGAGTTCGATACAAGGAGAAACAAAATGAGCGAAGCACCGACTATCATGTGGCCGGGTCTTTCCGGCAGAGAATACAAGTACTGGATACATCCAATCGGCGCTTCCTTCAAAGAGGAAGCAGGCAACTACATTTTCGCAAAAGAAGCGAAGCCGGGTTATTGGACTCCATGCTACATCGGCCAAACAGAAAATCTCGAAAAGAGACTTGGTGATCACGAGAAAGAGGCTTGCGCGAAACGAAACGGCGCAACGCACATTCATGCGCATACCAACCCCGCTGGCGAGACGACCCGAAAGGCTGAAGAGAAAGACCTGATTCAAAAATGGAAGCCGCCCTGCAACGAACAACTGAAATAGAGTGTCGAAACACACGCATCGGTCGACAAGAACGTGACAGAGTCTGTGCTGACGAAAGAAGGCGCGCCGCGCTTTGCCGAATATGATGCGGTCAAGAGAGGAAAATAGTATGGCAAACTGTCACGACCAATTCAGCGAATTCCACGGCAAGATCGAGCTGAACGATTCTAACGAAACAAAACTCCAGCGGGGACGCGATGCAATCCGGGACTTGATTAAGGACGATTTCCGGGAGAATGGACGGACACCGGTCCCGTCCTTCTGCTCGCAGGGCTCGTTCGCCATGCGCACGACGGTCAATCCCTTGGACGGCGAATTCGATCTAGATGACGGCGTTTACCTGGAACACTTCGACAAGAAATCGAACACTGACTGGCCGACGCCGGAAACGGTCCACACTTGGATTTGTGATGCTGTTGACGGGCACACCGAGCAACCACCGATTGATAAGCGGACGTGCGTTCGCGTCGTCTATGCGGGACAGTACCACATCGACCTGCCCATTTACGCTGATCTGAATGGAAAGAACATGCACGCCGAGAAGGGCGCGCGTGGGTGGCATCCGAGCGATCCCGTTGAGATTACGAAATGGTTCCAGAACGCCATCAAGACACACGGAGAGCAACTTCGACGGGCGGTCAGATACCTCAAAGCATGGGCGGACTTCAACTCCAAAGAAGGGAAGCTCCCGAGTGGTTTGATCCTCACCGTCCTTGCAGTGCAGAATTTCCGCGCCAACGATCAGGACGATCTTTGTTTTGCGAACACGGCAGACGCTATTCGTGGTTCAACATCCGCCGTGTTCTACGTCCTGAATCCAGTTGATGCGACCGAAGAACTGACATCACGCCTCGATGCGGATCAGAAGAAGCGATTTCAGACGGCCATCGCCAGCCTAGCCGAAGAAGGCAAGAAGGCGATTGCGTCAGACAGCCGGTCCAAGGCGTCCAAGATATGGCAGAAACATTTTGGCGACCGGTTCCCGGTTGCCGAGGATGAGAGCGAGGAAGAGAAACAGAGGAAAGCCGATGCCGACCGCTTGGCTTCGGTGTATGTCGCGAAATCCTCAAAACCTTGGATGCCGTTTGCATGACGCCGTGGTTCAAATGCACCCCGTCCTTTTTCGAGCAGGAAAAGAAAGCTATCGCCGATTGTCAGCCGTCCTTGATTTTGGAAGTGGTCTCAGCGGGGACGCGACTTACTCAAACCCAATCGCTTGTTTGTGATAGCGCTGTTTGTCGCGGCACATACAAACTCCAGGTCCCCGAATCAGACACGCACTACGATTATTCGATAATCGTGATCACCCAACCAGCGCATCCGCGAGACATGC
>JAKJDA010000024.1:0-266 GCA_022706165.1 Candidatus Hydrogenedentota bacterium
AACAAGTCGAGAACAAAGCAACATGCCTGCCATGATGGCGATTGATGCCCTGACAGAAGGTTGGAACCCGTGAAACCAAGCCATGACGAGAAAGAGGCCGCCATATTTCGCCACGGTGTCGGCAAGCGCGCCGATATAGAAGCATTGCTTCGACTGAATTACCGCGACGTAAGGAGTCAAGGGGAAAACAAACAAAAGCATGACCCCAATGATAGCCAACGCGGGGCCAATCTGACCGGACGGGTCGCGGTAGGCGGCAGCGGCGG
>JAKJDA010000024.1:348-7471 GCA_022706165.1 Candidatus Hydrogenedentota bacterium
CGCTGGCCACGGCGCCCAACAGCAACGAGTACACAAGGCTCGAACCGACCACCTTGTTGACGTCGTCTACGCGTCCTTGTGAGAGAAACCCGGCGCTGTATTTGACGACGCCTTGCTGCAACGAGGTTTGAAGTTGCTCGATCGACGTCATCAGTGACCAGACGAGCGCATAGATGCCGTAACCGGATTCTCCGAGGGAGCCAATCAAGTAGGGGACCAGGATCAACTGAGGCGCCAGTTGCAGAATCTGCATTGCCCACATAATCGCGGCGTTCGACAAAATTAGGTGAGACTGACGCACGGTTTCCTCAAGACTGCACGATGGCTTTCCGATCGCTTCGCAGATGTTGCGCGGCTCGCTCGAACGCTCCCCGGAGAACGCCCCGGCCAAAGACCGAGCATCCAATGCCCCAACCCGATAGCCGTCCGTTCACGGTTGCGGTTCCAAGGCCTTCGTCGCAACTTCGTCCGCGAGTTTTGCCTGAAACGCGTCGAAGGACATCGCGCCGAGATCGGCAAGACGCCGGTGACGGACGGCGACGGCCCCGTTCTCTTGTTCGCGTTCCCCGACCACGGCCATGTAGGGAATCTGGTGCGTTTGGGCGTTGCGAATTTTGTATTTCATCGTATCGGAACCGAGGTCGGCCTCCGCGCGAAACCCCGCCGCGAGCAGTCTGTCGCGCACGGACTTCGCATAGTCCGCGTAGGCGTCGGCCACGGGAATGACCATCACCTGCACCGGCGCGAGCCACAACGGGAACGCGCCCGCGAAGTGCTCGATGAGAATACCGAAGAAACGTTCGATCGCGCCGTAGATCACGCGGTGGATCATCACGGGACGATGCCGCTCGCCGTCGGGGCCCATGTATTCGAGGTCGAATTTCTCGGGCATCGCGAAGTCGAGCTGAATCGTCGCGCATTGCCACGAGCGTTTCAGGCAGTCGCGCACGTGGAAATCGATCTTCGGCCCGTAAAACGCGCCGTCGCCTTCGTTGACTTTGAAGACCATCCCCTTGGCCTCGAGCGACTGCCGCAGAGCCGCCGTCGCGCGCTCCCACATCTCGTCGCTGCCGATGGACTTTTCCGGGCGCGTGCTCAATTCGACGGCGTACTCCAGACCCAGCATCGAATACACGTAATCGACGAAATCGATCACGCCCATCACCTCGTCCTGAATCTGGTCGGGCGTCATGAAGATGTGCGCGTCGTCCTGCGTGAACATGCGCACGCGCGTGAGACCGTGCAACACGCCCGATTTCTCGTGGCGATGCACGGTGCCCAGCTCGGCGAAACGCAACGGCAATTCACGGTAGCTGTGCAGGCCCGACTTGAACACCAGCATGCCGCCGGGGCAGTTCATCGGCTTCACCGCGAAATCGCGCTCGTCGATTTTCGTGAAGTACATGTTCTCGCGGTAATGGTCCCAATGCCCCGACTGCTCCCACAGGCCCCGGTCGAGGATGATCGGCGTGCGCAGTTCGCCGTAGCCGCGTTTGCGATGTTCCGCGCGCCAAAAATCCAGCAGGGTGTTCAACACGACCATGCCCTTCGGGTGAAAGAACGGAAACCCCGGCCCTGCCTCGTGAAAACTGAAAAGGTCGAGTTGTTTGCCCAGTTTGCGGTGGTCGCGTTTCTCCGCTTCGGCGCGCAGGCGCAGGTATTCGTCGAGTTCCTTCTGGCTCGGAAAGGCCGTTCCGTAGATGCGTTGCAGCATCGGGCGTTTCTCGTCGCCGCGCCAATAGGCGCCGGCCACGCTCAGCAGCTTGAAGGCCTTGATGCGGCCGGTCGACGGCAGATGCGGCCCGCGACAGAGATCCGTGAACTCGCCGTTTTCGTAGAAGGTGATCGTGCCGTCGCTCAGATCGCGGATGAGTTCCAGTTTGTACGTCTCGCCGCGTTCCGAAAAGAACCTTTCCGCCTCCGCTTTCGGCGCGTCGCGTCGCACGAACGGCACGTCCGCGGCCACGATCTTCGCCATCTCCGCCTCAACGGCGGCAAAGTCTTCCTCCGTCAACGGGCGCGGCGCGTCGATGTCGTAATAAAAACCGTCCTCGATGCTCGGGCCGATGGCCAGTTTCGTCTCGGGAAACACGCGCATGATCGCGGTCGCCATCACGTGCGACGCGCTGTGGCGAAACACGTCTTGGCCTTCGCGCGTGGCAAACGTCAGGATCGCGACGCGATCTCCCTCCTTCAACGGCGTGGCAAGGTCGCGCACCTCGTCGTTGATCATCGCGCCCACGGCATCCTTGGCCAAACGGCGGCCGATCTGTTCCGCCAACTCCAAGGCTGTCGCGCCGTCCTGCATCTCACGCGCCGAACCGTCGGGCAGATACACGTTCATCATGGCAAAAAACACTCCTCTTGAGGGTCTTCCTCCGCGTCGCCAAGAGGCCACAACCTCTTGTTGCGCTTTAACATATATACATTCGTATGCGCATGCCGGCCCCCCATCGCGCACCCAACGCAACGCCCGCCCGGACGCGCAGGGACTTCTGGAAGAAGCAACCCGCATCGCAGGTTCCAGCCGAATGCAGGAGATTGTGCCACGAATCCCTCCCTGAATAAAAGCGCGGGAGGGCATGTTGACATAGTTGGAGTTGCGAAGTACCCTACATACGGCAATGCATGACTATTGACTATGGGGAGACGCGAAGATGTCGTTCAGCGCGAGTCAAGCGCAGGTATTGGCGCGGACTGTGCCGTTGTTCCGAAGCCTCAGTCCGGACGACGTGTCGAAGATATTCGCACACGGCAATACGTTGCGCATGGGCAAGGGACAAGTCGTTTTCTATCAAGGCGCAACGGGAAATACGATGTACGTCGTCCTGGGCGGCAGCGTCGCCCTATACGAGGGGCAAAAACCGTTGGCGTTGCTGCGGACGGGCGACATGTTCGGCGAAATGGCCTTGATTAACAACGAGCCTCGCAGCGCGACCGCCGTAGCGGCCGAGGACTGCCATCTGTTCATGCTCAGCGAGACGACCTTTCAAAGACTTCTCACCAAACGCGTGTCCATCCAAATCCTTCTGAACATCATCGGCACCCTGAGCCACCGTCTCCGGGAAACCAACACGCGCTACGCCAAATTGCAGAACGAGGTCGCGCCTCCGACATAGGGCGTTCCGGTTTCGCGAGTCTTCCCCGTTGCCTTGCCACGCCAGGTATCGCAATCAAAAAGCCGAGGCGAGGGGGCCTTCCCCGGTTCTGCGTAACAATGCGCCTGCTATGGCCCGCGCCCTTTCACGTATTTCGCAACGCCGGCGCCGCTTGCCGCGACGGCCCGCAGGGCCATTGCATTACAATTTGAGCCATTCGGACTTTTCGGCCCCATATACGTCCCGATTTTCCGTTTGGCGCACGATTTTCGTTTTGCAGCGCCCGGTCTCCGTGCCGGGCGGTTCTTCTCTTCTTTTCTCAGCGTTCTCCGCGGCTCTGCGTTAAGATTCTTCAACGCAGAGGCGCAGAGGACGCAAAGATCGCAGAGAAGTCCTTCCCTTCCAAACGTCGTGACTCGTCGTGCCCGTTGTGGTTCAACTCCGGATTTCCACAACGAGACACAACGAAAGACAACCATCGCACCGACTACGCATTCGTGTGACCTTCAAAAACGCTTGGGGTATAATGGTGACAGGTCGACAGAGTCTGCACAAAAAGGAAGCTGCCCATGTCGGGAAAGATTAACGTCGTTATCGAACAAGACGAGCACGGGTTCTTCGCCTACTGCCCCGACTTACCCGGCTGCCACACGCAGGGCGACACCTTCGAAGAGGCCCTCGCCAACATCCGCGAGGCCGCCGTCCTCTACCTCGAAACCCTCGACGAAGACGAACGCCGCGACCTGCTCAGCAAAGAAATCATCAGCCTATCGCTGGAGGTGGCGCTTGCCTAAGGCGCCTCGCCTAACTCCCGCCGACGCCGAGCGTCTCCTGCTCGACGCGGGGTTTACACTACTCCGCACACGGGGAAGTCACCGGGTTTACGGCAAAGGAACGCAACGCTGCGTCGTCCCCTTCCACGCCGGAAAAGACCTGCACCCCAAACTCGTGAAACAAATCCTGCAAGCCGTCGAACACGAGTGAAAGCAGCAAGCCCACCGTCACGAACGCCAGCGTTCTCTGCTCTTCGTAGACAGAATGGACCGACCGGCTCCGAATGGCATATGCGTAGGTTAGGCTATGTACATTCGGAGCGAACAGTAGCCCAGAGCTACATGCGAAAGGAGTCGGTCATGTCCATCAATGAGAGTATCGCATATGTGGGGCTCGATGCGCACAAAGCCACCATCAATGTCGCCGTCATGATGCCGCGTTCTAATGAAATCGCTTTTGAATGTCAGATTGCCCATGAGCCGGGAGCGCTCGAGCGGTTGGCCAACAAACTCAAGGAACTGTCGAAGGGCAGCTTGGTGGCCGCCTATGAAGCCGGACCGTGCGGATATGCGCTCAAGCGGACACTGGATGGTTTGGGTGTTGCCTGCCAAGTGGTGGCGCCCTCGTTGATTCCGGTCAAGCCGGGCGAGCGAGTGAAAACGGATCGGCGCGATGCCCGCAAATTGGCCCAACTGCTCAAGGCTGGAATGCTCACCGAAGTCCACCCGCCCACGCCTGAGCAAGAAGCCGTACGCGATCTAACCCGGGCGCGCGAAGATGCCAAGCAAGACCAGATGCGCGCACGGCGGTTGCGAGCATGACGCGCGTCCGGTACAGTATCGGAAACAGTCCCAGCGAGGTGTTTCCAATGAGCGAGTTCGCACTCGAGATGCGCGATGTGGTGAAACGTTTTCCGGGCGTGCTGGCCCTGAACCGCGTGCAACTCGATCTGAAACCGGGCGAAGTCCATTGCCTGCTGGGCGAAAACGGCGCAGGCAAATCGACATTAATGAAAATACTCGCGGGCGCGCAGCCGATGGATTCCGGAGAGATTCGCCTCGGCGGCGCTCCGGTTCATATCGCATCGCCCCACCACGCACAGCAGCTCGGCGTGAGCATGATCTATCAAGAGTTCAACCTGAGTCCGTTTCTCAGCGTCGCGGAGAACATCTTCTTGGGCCGCGAGCCGCGCATCGGCAAAACGCCGTTCATCGATTGGGCGAAAATGCACCAAGACGCACGCGCATTGCTGGCGCGCATCCGCATGGACATCGACGTGCGCCGACCGGTCAACGAATGCAGCGTCGCACAACAGCAAATGGTCGAAATCGCCAAGGCGCTCTCGTTCAACTCGAAAATCATCGTGATGGACGAGCCGTCGGCGACATTGACCGACCACGAACTCGAAGCGCTGTTCTCGCTCATCCGCGAGTTGAAACGCGACGGCATCGGCATGATCTACATCTCGCACCGGCTCGAAGAAGTCTTCGAAATCGGCGATCGCGTAACCGTCATGCGCGACGGCGAATACATCGCCACCAAACCGGTGTCGGAACTCACCCGCGACCTGATCATCGGCATGATGGTCGGGCGCACGCTCAAGAATGAATTCCCGAAGGAAACCTTTGCGCGAGGAGCCGAACGCCTGCGCATCGAACATCTCACCCGGAACGGCGCGTTCAAAGACGTCTCCTTCAGCCTGCACAAAGGCGAGATCGTCGGCCTGACAGGTCTCGTGGGCGCAGGGCGCACGGAGGTCGCGCGCGCGCTGTTCGGGGCGGATCGCATCGACGGAGGACGCATTTTCCTCGAAGGCAAGCCGATCAGGGTGCGATCGCCGCAGGACGCGATCCGGCAGGGCATTGGCCTGCTCACCGAAGACCGCAAACAGCAAGGTCTCGTGCTGGGCATGACCGTGCGGGAGAACATGACCCTCGCCAACCTCGGCGCGTTGACGCGTCTGCTCGGATTTGTCGATCGCCGCCGGGAACGCGACACGGCGAACGGCTACATCCAGGACCTGCGCATCAAGACGCCCTCTTCCGAACAGATCACCCAAAACCTCAGCGGCGGCAATCAACAGAAAGTCGTGCTCGCCAAATGGCTGTTCACGCAGTCGCGCGTCCTCCTTTTCGACGAGCCGACCCGCGGCATTGACGTCGGCGCCAAGGTTGAAATCTACAAGCTCATGAACGATCTCGTGCGCCAAGGCGTATGCATTCTCATGATATCGAGTGAATTGCCCGAGGTTCTCGGCATGTGCGATCGCATTCTCGTCATGCACGAGGGCCGTTTGGCGGGCGAACTCGATCGCGCCGCAGCGACCCAGGAGAAAATCATGCACCTTGCCACCGGAGCCGCTCGGATCCCCGCCTAAGCCTCTCTTTCGCGTGAGAAAAACCTCCGGCGGCGCGCGTCATCTTGCGCGGGCGACGGCGCGGGCGGCAAGAACGCCGGCCTTCATGCTCTGCAGGAAGCCTCCCAGATGCTTGGTCCAGCCGCTGGCCAGGTAAAGTCCTTTGATCGGCGGACGACTGGCCTTCATGATGTTGCGGTGGGAACCGCAGATGCAGCGATAGCCCAAAATGGCGCCGTCCGGATTCCCCGTATACCGCGCGAACGTGCGCGGCGTTGCAAGATCGAAGACGCGGATGTGTTCGCGCAGACCGGGGTAGACCTTGTCGAGATGGGCGAGCATATCTTCGGACGCGCGCGCCTTGGCGATGGCGTATTCCGCCTCCGAAAGCGCGAGCCATCGCGCCCCGGACACGCCCCCAACGACGCTCAAAACCGATTGGCGCTTCCCCAAGACGTTGTCGCCGCAGGCGGAAAGCGATTCCACCGCGAACGCTTGCGGCAACAACGAGGCGCGCTGCCGCTTGATGCATGCGTCGACGTCGTCGTCGGGAAAAATGATGACGAAATGATCGCGGATGCCCGCTTCGCTGACCGGACAATCCAGCCCTACGTGCAACTGCAACACCGACAGCGAGGGGCGCAGGCTGTCGAGTCGCCGGAGATAGGACGCCGGGAAATGCGCCGGGCCGATGAGATCGCGGATAAGGAAAGGAGCGTTGACGTTGCCGATCACCGCAGCACAGGGACGCGTGTCGCCGTTCACAGTCCGCACGCCCACAACGCGCCGTTTCTCCACGAGAACGGCGTCGATGGCGGTCCGCGTCTCGATCCGCACGCCCAAAACGCGCATCCGATCGATCAAGGCGTCCACGACCGACTGCCCCCCGTCCGGA
>JAKJDA010000024.1:7485-15671 GCA_022706165.1 Candidatus Hydrogenedentota bacterium
CATGCCGTAGCCGTATGCCATGAAATAAAACACGATGAAGTTCACCGCGGGCAGCTCATCCGCGGGAATGCCCCAAAACACAGCCGGCTGAAACAGTATCGCCGTCAAGCGGCGGTTCGTGACATATCGCTCCAGAAAACGGCGCGTGGACATATAGCTGTATCGAAGAAAGCCGGGCAAACGGGGCAAAAACGGCGGAATTGTCCGCCACGCGCTCAGCGAATCGTCGAGCGCCCGCGCGTAGAGGCTTCCCAACCGCTCCAGGGTTCGAAAAAGAGCCCCAAGCCCCTCGCGCTCCTCGGGAAACGCCTCCGCGAGTTGAGAAAAC
The DNA here is from genome assembly GCA_022706165.1 of Candidatus Hydrogenedentota bacterium. Taxonomy (GTDB): domain Bacteria; phylum Hydrogenedentota; class Hydrogenedentia; order Hydrogenedentales; family SLHB01; genus JAKJDA01. Next base: position 7,814 of record JAKJDA010000024.1, read on the forward strand.
AAGGCGGCGTACGAAGGGGCCATTCGAATCGAATAGGCGCCCAATCGCGCGTGAACGCCTTGCTCGATTCTCGTTATCGTCACGCGATCGAGAATTCCCAACTCGGCAAACAACGCGCTGAATTCGTGGCCGGAACCCAGCGCCGGAACCATTCGCGGCGACACGTCGAATGCGTAGCCTTCCCGCATGAACGAGACGGCATATCCGCCCAGACGCGGCTCCTTTTCAAAAATCGTGACGGCATGTCCCTGCGACGCGCAGACGACGGCGGCGCTCAAACCGCCCACGCCGCCCCCTACAATGGCAACCTCTTTCATGGGCGAAGTCTACCGGGCATGAGCAAAGGACGCAACCGAATCGTCACGACGCGACGAGACAGGCGCCATGATATCCGGAGGGAGACGCATGATATACGAGCGCACGCGTAATGCGCTCCGCCGGGGCGGCATGGAGGAGGCGGAGCCGATCGGGCAGCGCCCCCGTATGCACCGCCTCGACCGCAAGCGCCGTCCCCAACGCGGAGGCCGTGCAAAACTCGCCGGTCGCGTGCTTGTAAACGGCGTAGGCGAAATTTCCGCCGGCTGCGGCCAAGCATTCTTCGATAACGCCCGAATACGCTGCGTCCGTGCGCGCATCGCCGGTTGCCCCGAGCACCACGAGTTGAATATCGGCCCATTGCGCGCCCGCCTCGGCGATCAGGCTCTCAAGGAAGACCCGGGCGGACTCTCGCGCCTCGCCGCGCCCCAAACGCGCCGCACAGGCCGCGATCCGCGCGATGGGATCGGGAACGAATCCCGGACGTGCGAGCAGAAACGCCGCTGCGCCTTCGCCGGGCAACGCGCCCGCCTGGGCAGACGCCTCCGCCATCGGCGCGAGCGGATCCGGGGAACGGCGCCACCACCCGTGCGCCTGTCCAAATTTCACGGCATACGGAGTCCACTCGTCCGCGCCGCACGCCACAGCGGCATCGCAGCGCCTCGCATGCAGCAAAAACATGGCGCGCCGCAGCGCCAACTCAAACGAAATCGCGCCGTGCGTGACCGTGCAGTTTTCGCCCTTGAACCCCAGTTCCATGGCGATCTCGGAAGCCAGCGCGTTGTGGACGGAATTGATGAAATGGCTTGGCCGCGGAAAACGCTGCCCCGGTCCCAGCACGCTCTTCAAGAAAGCGGCCGTGCTTCCCGTCTCGCCAAGCCCCGTGCCCACGCACACGGCGCCTCGTTCGCCAACGTCCGGCGGCAGCGCGCCGTCGGGGGCCGCAAGCAGCGTCGCGCCTAGAGCCAGTTGCTGCGCCCGCCCCAACCGACGCAACTTGCCGGGAACGATTAGGTCTTTTCCCGGCGCCGCCGCGCAGGCATACGCCGGATAGGACTCGCCGCCCAGTTCCTGCGGCAATGCTCGCATTTCGGGCGCGGGCGCGGGAAAAATGCTTCCAACGCCCGCAACGTCGACGGCGAGGTGTCGCGCCTCGATCATGAAGCCTTTTCCTCCCCCGCGACACGCGAGAAGACAAGCGATGCGTTGCTGCCGCCAAAACCCAACGAGTTGCTCATCACGACGCGCAGCGCCGCGGGAGTCGTGTGCAGGCACGGCGCGAACGGCAGCGACGGATCCGCGACTTCCAGACCCAAATTCGCGGGCACATACTGGCGGCGCAACGCCAAGATCGCCACGATGGCCTCGATGGCCCCCGCCGCCGCAAGCGTGTGGCCGAAAAAACGCTTGGTCGATGATATCCACGGAAATCTTGGCGAAAAGACATCCGTAAGCGCCTTGCCCTCGGCGATGTCGTTGTCGATCGTGCCGGTGCCGTGCGCGTTGACATAATCCACGTCTTCGGGCGAAAGCCCCGCTTCGGCGAGCGCCGTCTGCATGGCGCGCACGATGCCCGCGCCGCCGGGAGCAGGGGCCGTGCAATGATGCGCATCGCACGTGTTCGCCGCGCCGCAAAGCCGCGCCAGCGCTCGCGCCCCGCGCGCCTGAGCGTGCGCCTCCGATTCAAGCGCAAGAATGCCCGCGCCTTCGCCCAGGCACATCCCGGCGCGGCGCGCATCGAACGGCTTGCATCCATCCGGCGCGACCACCAGCAACGACAGAAACCCGCAGACCGTCAGGCGCGTCAACGAATCCGCCCCGCCCGCGAGCATCATGTCCGCCTCGCCGCTCGCAATCATGTCGCGGGCAACGGAAATGGCTGCGGCGCCCGAGGTGCAGGCCACCGACACCGTGCTGCACGGACCGCCAAGGTTCAACGCCTCGGCGATCGCATTCGTCGCGCAAGAACATTCATGCCGGCGCAAGAGTTCCAGGTTCGGATCGGCCCCGCAAAGCGTTTGTGCGACATATTCCTCGGAGTCCAGCATGCCGCCAGTGCATACGCCGAGCGCGACGCCGATGCCGCGGCGCGCTTCGAGAGGAAGCGCGGACAGCCCCGCGTGTTCGAAGGCTTGGCGCGCCGCACAGACGGCCAAATGTTCGGTGCGCGATCCCAGGCGCAAGCCGCTGCGCACCGCAGGGTCTTCCTTCACCTCGCCCACGAGGAGCGCGGGACGATCGTCGAGACGGAACAGCGACAGTTGGCGCAAGCCGCTGCGTTCGTCGCGCAAGGCGAACCACGTCTCCTCCAGGGTCCAGCCCAAGGCGGAGACGATGCCCATGCCCGTGATGACGACGCGCCGTTCGGTCATGTCACGCGGCGCTCCCGAACGAACGCCGCCAGCGCGCCGACGGAAGCGAAGGCGGCCTTGCCAATCTCGGCGTCCGCTACTTTGATGCCGTAGTTGCGATGCAACATCACAATCAGTTCCAGCGCGTCGATCGAATCCAGCCCCAGCCCCTCGCCAAACAACGGAGCCGCCGGATCGATGCTTTCCGGCGCGACCTGCTGAAGATTCAAGGCCTCGACAATCCCTTTCGCCACTTCCAACTCCAAGGCGTCCATGATTCCCTTCCGGAGAAAGCTCGCCGCGCCGTAGCGCCGTTGCAGTCCCCTTCTCTTTACCGTTGCGCCGTAACGACCAGCGCCTCGTCGCGCCGCAGCGCCGCCGGACTTGCAAACGCGGCGTCGCGTTCGCCGCGCACGCATGCGCGCAGGACGGACAGCGCATTTCCGCCCGTCGTCTCGGTGTCGCTCGCACAGTGAATCGACACCGCAGCCAATGGCGCGCGATCACGCGCGCGCGCATACTCCAAACGCTCAATCAGAAACGCCGACGCCTCCCAGGCGTCCGGCGCATCAAAGCCGGGCATTTTCGCGGCCGTTCCGGGCGTCACCCCATCGCATGCAAGACACACGCATGCGCGCGCTTCGCCGCTCTCAACGAGACGCACGCCCTCCCACAGAGCAGTCAAGCCGCTCGCCTCGCCCGCCAGGAAACATGCGTTGGGGCCGCCGAGTTTGTAGCGCATGGCGACCTCCGCAATGACGGAACTCGGCAAGGTGTACGTGAACAGCGCCGGGCTCGCGCCTTCGGGCCGCCACAGCGTCGCGAAAAACGACGCGTCCGCGTCGAGGCATCCGTAACGCGTTCCCAAGGACACGCCGATGTCCGCATGAACGCCATCCCGCGGCGGCTTCAGCCCCAGCAATTCCGCCGCAACCATCGCCAACTTGCACGGCGGATCAAGCCGCCCAAAACGCGGAAACGCCTCCGGAAACGCCTCCGGCCACTGCGCCGCATCCTGTCCAAACGCGCCCCCCGCGCCCCGCGCCCCGCAAAAGCCCCGCGCATCGGCAAATCCCCACGCCGTGATAACGATGTCGTCGCTCATGCCGCTTCCATGCTCGTAAGCGCCACGGCGGCGTTCACGCCGCCAAATCCGGATTTCATCGACACGATCGCGTCGAGACGCGGCACGGGCATGTGCTCCGCCGGAATGCGCAACGCAACGCCCGGATCGAGCGACTCGAGCCCCATCGACGCGGGAATCGTCCGCTGCTCCATCGCCTTCAAACACAACGCCAACTCAATGACGCCGCACGCGCCCAGCGTATGCCCAAAATATCCCTTCATCGAGGTCATCGGCGGCGCATTTTCGCCGAAGACCGCCGTGACGGCCTTCATCTCCATGGCATCGTTGTACGCCGTGCCCGTGCCGTGAGCATTGATGTAATCGATGGCCTCCGGCGCCATCCCGGCCATGGCAAGCGCGCCGCGCAGGGCGCGTTGCAGGCCTTCGCCCGTGGGCGACGGCCCCGTCAGGTGGTGAGCGTCGTTGGTCACGGCCCAGCCGCGCACAACGCCCAGTCCCGCCCCGGCCAAACTCCCCGCGCGACACAACGCGATCGCGCCGGCGCCTTCGCCAAGCGACAGACCCGTCCGATTCGCGTCGAACGGGCGACAGGGATCCAGGCTCAGCGCGGCCAAACTCGAAAACCCGCCGAGAACAAATTCATTCAACACATCGACGCCGACGACAAGCATATGTTCCGCGTCGTTCCGACGCAGCAGGCGCGCCGCCTGCGCCACCGCGACCAGCCCCGACGCGCACGCGTTGGACACGGCAAGAACGGGGCCCTCAAGTCCAAGCGCCTGCGCGAGGTCGATCGCCAACGCGGCGGGATCATAGTGCGCGGGCCACTGCGCGATCTCGCCGCGGAGCGCCGCGCCGAGGCCGTCGAGATCGGCTTTCGTCGTCGCAAGGACAAGCCCCGTCCGATCGCGCGATCCCGGGGTCTGCCGCAAGGCCTGCCGGGCCGCATGCAAGGCAAGTCGGCGCACGCGCGCGCCCGGCGGCGCCTCAAGCGCGGCCTCGAGTTCGGCGGGAATTTCGCCTGCCACGTCGCTGCGATACCGTCCGCGCGGCAAGCGTTGCATGGGGCGAATGCCGCGAATGTTGCGCATCATGCCGCTCCATGCCGCCTCGACATCCGCGCCGAGCGCTGTGACGGCGGACGCCGCCGTGATGACGCACGGGGAGCTATTCATCGGAACCCAGCATGGAGCCGGCCCACAACGCATAGAAACGGTTCATGAAATCCGGCGACGATAGCAGCAACTCGCCGTTGAGCGTGGTAAACGCCTGGACCGTGCGGCCCACGGCAAGCAGGGTTTGGTCCGCACGGCGCCGCGCTTCGAAATGAAAAACCGCCTTGGCTGCGTCCTGCCGGAACAGGCGCGCCGTTATATCCAGTTCGTCGCCGTATTTCGCCGGGCTCAGATAATCGCAGGAGACCTGCACGATCGGAGCCATGAGGCCCGCGCCGGCAATCTCGTCGAAGCCAAGGGCATACCGGCGCCCAAAGGCCTCGCGCGCGGCCTCGAAATAGGCGAGATAGTTGCCGTGCCACACGACCCCCAACGCATCGACCTCGCGCAACTGCACGTGCAATGAAATGGCGTGCTCCAGGTATTTCCCGCGTGGCAGTTTCGCCCGGCGTGATGGCAACGAGCATTTCCTCCAAGAGCCGTTCCAGCGCGATGCGCGGCGCCGGAAACGGGGACATTGCGCACAGGCCGCGGCGGGCCGCCGTTCCGGGAAAAGCCGCACAGGCCCCCTCGCAATCGGAATTATTCGCGACCGGCGTCCGGCGCGGCGCTGCTGATCCAACAATACGGGTCGCAACCCAAATAATCGCCCGACATTTGAAACGCGTTGCCGCGGCAACCGTAGCACTCGTCGCCAAGCTCGCAGGTGCGGCACGCGCCCTTGACCCGCGCATGCGCATGGCGAAGTTCCTGAGCGACCGGATGGTCGCGCAAAATGTCCGCCAGCGCCGTCTCGCGCAGATTCCCCAACGAAATTTCGACGCCGACGCACGGGCAAACGTCGCCATTGGCCTTGATAAAGGCGCTGTAGGCGTGACGCCGACACGACGATCCCGCAAGCGGCGGATGCGGCGTCCAATACCGCCCATACCGCTCCCGATCGATTCGGCTCAGTTCGAAAAAGACGTCTCTCGCCTCCTCCGGCGAAACGTAGAGTTCGTTGTGTTCGGTGGCGCGCCCCTGGAGCGTCATGCATTCGAAGTAGGGATGGATATTGCGTTCGCGCGCCCACACCCACAGGTCGGCCAAGCGATGTAGATTCTGCCGGCACACGATCGTTTGGATGCCAAGGCCATGCGTCTCGTCGGGATAGCCTGCGTCCATGAGCGCGGCCATGCCTTGCTCGATCCGGTTGAACGTCCCTTCGACGCCCGCAAGCGCATCCTGGACAGCGGCGACGTCGGAATTACGCTTGACCACCACCGTCACCTCGTGGCGATAGAAAAAGGCGGCAAGCTCCCCCGTCACCAGCGTGCCGTTCGTGAAAAGCTCGGCGTACATCCCCTCGTCGCGAATGCAGGCGATCAACTCGCGCAACTGCGGGTAACAGCACGGCTCGCCCCCGCCCAGTATCGCCACTTTCTTCGCGCCCAACGCCCGCGCCTGCCGCACGGCGCCCGTGAGTTCCTCGAAAGAAAACTCATCCGGAATGGGCCGTCCCGCTTCGGAATAACAGTACGTGCACCGGAGATTGCACAGGCGGGTCATTTCCAATTCGACCGAGAGCAGCCCATTCGTGCGCAAGGCCTCGTCTATTTCCTCACGCGAAAACTCCGTCCCCGCGATCGGGCGCGCCTTCTCCGCCGCCAGGTCTTTCATGAAACACGCCGTCTCCGCTGCCGCATTGGGCGGATTCATGGAATCACCGCCTTTGCCGCGCCGCCGTTCCAGCGCTCGATGTAGTCGTAAACGTCCTTCATGGCGCGCATATTTCGCGCGTCGGCTTCTCGGATACGACAACCAAAGGCCTTCTCGATCGCCACCACCAGATCGACCGCATCCAGACTGTCCAATCCCAGATCATCGCCCAAACGCGCCTCTGGGCCTATCGCCGCGGCGTCCACCTCGAACCCCTCGACAAGTATCCGGTCGATCCGAATCGCTATCTCCTCCCGCGTCACGCCCACCTCCCCATCCCGCCATAATCCAACACAAGAGCCGCGTTCGTACCGCCAAACCCGAACGAATTCGACACCGCCACCTTGATGTTCGCCGCCGTTGTCTGGTTGACCACCTTGATCGGCGGGCAGTCATCATCAAGCCGATCGAAATTGATATTCGGCGCGATAAACCCATGCGCGCTCATCAGCGTCGTGTACACGACCTCGCTTGCGCCCGCCATCCAGCACTCATGGCCCGTCATTGATTTCGTCGACGACACCGCGACATCCGTCCCGAACACCTCGGCAATGGCCTTCGCCTCCGCCAAGTCGCCCACGCGCGTCGACGTCCCATGCGCATTGACATAATCCACGTCGCCCGGATCCACGCCCGCATTCTCGAGGGCCATGCGCATCGCGCGGATCGCGCCATCCACATTCGGCTGCGTCAAACGCCCCGAACCGTCCGACGAAAACCCATACCCCCGCACGACGCCATACGTCCGAGCGTTGCGCGCCCGCGCATGATCGAGCGCCTCGAGCACAACGCACGCCGCGCCGCCGCTAGGCACCAGCCCATCCCGCGCATGATCGAACGGACGCGAAGCCTTCTCCGGCGCATCCACGCGCGTCGAAAACGCATCCATCGCGTCGAACGGGGCCATGCCCTCCCAACACAACTCCTGCGCCCCGCCCGTAACGACAACGTCCTGGAGCCCGCTCGCGATCAACATCGCCGCCTGGCCAATCGCATGCGCCCCACTGGCGCACGCCGCGCTCACGGTCCACGACGCCCCGCCCACGCCCAACGCCGCGGCAAGATTCATCGTCACCACGGAATTCATCGCGCGAAAAATATGGCTGCTGCCAATGCTATGCGTTTCCCCGGATTCCCGCGCGATATCGATCGCCTCCACCGACGCGCCCACGCAACTGTCGTTGCCAAACACCATGCCGCAACGTTCGCCCTGCAACGCGTCCGGCGAAAAA
>JAKJDA010000250.1:0-329 GCA_022706165.1 Candidatus Hydrogenedentota bacterium
CACATCTACCGGAATCCCTACGTTACCTACCGGTCCACCGTGAACCTCTACCACAAAATGCTTCGCATCAGCGCCTTCCAACCCTACGCGCACGAGGAAATCGCCGAAAACACCCTGTTGTTCTTTGAAAAAATGATGCGGCGCTATTTCGAACAACGCGCGCTCATCCCCGAGGGAAACCTCGTCGAAATCCGCTTCGAAGAATTCGAAAAGCGCCCTCTGGAAATGCTGGAAGACGCCTACGCCCGCTTGGCCCTCCCCGGATTCACCGAAGCCGAACCCCGTTTCCGCGCCTACCTGGCCACCTTGAAGGACTATAAGAAGAACCA
>JAKJDA010000250.1:339-4752 GCA_022706165.1 Candidatus Hydrogenedentota bacterium
CCCGCCGAAATGCGTCTGACCGGCTGACGCCTCGCGATCGCGCCATGCGATCCCCGAAATTGCTTCCCAAAACGCGCTCGTCTACACTGCGCCCCTGCGGATAGGCCGCGTCCGGCGCATTTTCGCCGCTGAAAGGAATGCAACATGATAGAGATTTATGGTTCCCCCCTGTACAGCCCGACCCTGAAGAGCCGCGCTATCTGCGCCGAGAACCCGACGGGCGCCCCCGGCGAAGGCGGCAAGGCGCAGCAAGGACGCAAGGGCAGCGCGTTCCTGCCGAATCTCGAAAAAGGCATGACGTATGCCTTCGCCGAAATCGAGGGGCCCGGGGCCATCCGCCACATCTGGATCACCCTCCCCAAACGCTATCCGCACATGCTGCGCAACCTGATCCTGCGCTTCTATTGGGAAGGACAGGAGACCCCGTCCGTGGAGGCGCCGATCAGCGACTTTTTCGGCGTGAGCCACGGACGCACGGCGCCTTTCGAGAACGCCTTTCAGCTCATGGCCGAGGGCAAAGGCTTCAACAGCTACTTCTACATGCCGTTTGCGAAGAAGGCCAAACTCACGATCACGAACGAGGCCGAGGAAGACCTGGGCATGTTTTTCTATCAGGTCGACTACACCCTCGGCGACCCGGTGGACGCCGATACCCCGCTGTTTCATGCCCAATTCCGGCGCGTTGCAAACACGACCCTGTATGAAGATTTCGTGATCCTCGACGGGGTCGAGGGCAAGGGACGCTTCCTGGGAGTGAACTTCGGCTTGATCGATCGCTATGCCGCCTACAACGTCTGGTGGGGCGAGGGCGAGGTGAAGATGTACCTCGACGACGACACGGATTATCCGACGATCTGCGGCACGGGATCGGAAGATTACGCGTGCAGCGCATGGGGCTTGGGCCAATTCCATGCGCGCGAATGCGGCGCCCCGTTCATACAAGGAGCATACGTGTCCTTCTACCGCTTCCACGTAAGCGATCCCATCTATTTCTCAAAACGCATCAAGGTCGCGATCCAGCAAATCGGCAACGACGGCGTGGTCGGCCCCGAGACCGAGGACGGCCGCCTGGGCAAATTCGTCCGCGCCGGCGAATACAAAAAAGACTACGAAGGCGGCAACTACGAGCGCTGCGACGACGTATGCGCCACCGCCTACTGGTACCAGACCGTTCCGACCGCGCCGTTCCCCGCGTTTCCCGACAAAGCATTGCGCAGCCACAACCTGTAGCCCCCTGCCTCCGCGCAGGGGGTTGACACCATGCGACGCCGCTCCTACAATGCATTCATCACGAAGCGGCGTCGCATGGAACGCACGACCGGAAAACGCAGCAAGGGCGCGGGCACAAGACGCCCGCCAGCCAGGCAAACCAGCGACGCGGAACGTCGGGCCACGGACTGCTCAGTCAGGAAGGAATCTTCTTGCCATGAAAAAACACGGGGTCGTTTGGGCGGTTTTCCTTGTCTGCGCGGTCATGGCGACCGCTCAGGAAATGCCGGAGCAAACGGAAGGATCTCCCCCGCCGCCGCTGCCTTCCGCGCCCGACAACACGGCATCTCCGGCGGAACCGGGCGCGACGCCGGGCGAGGCCCCGCAGCTTTTGCCCGGAGACGTCATCACCCTGAAGAATGGCAGCGTGCTCAGCGGCGTGCAGGTGCTCAAGAAAACCCCCACGGATTACGAAGTGGAGATATTGGAAGGATCGGTGACTTTGAGCATTCCGCGAGACCAAGTCAAGTCGATCGAATACGACGCCAAGGAGCCCTCGGAAGACCGCGCCAGGGGCATCGATAACACAGGCAAGAAAACGCCCAGCGAATTTCCCGGCCAGCGCATTTCGCCCGCCTTGAGCGCCAAATTGGGCGCGGACCTATCCGACCAACCCATCGTCTACGAGAACGCGGATCTCGTAGACGTAATGAACGATCTATCCAAACGAACGAGCATCGCCATCGAGGTCGGACAGCCGGCGCTCGACATCCCCGCCGACCAACGGAAATGGTCGTTTCAGACACAACCCGGCAAAACGACCCTCTTCAATCTGCTGCGGGACGCAATGCCCAATCGCTTTCCATCGCTCGAAGCCGTCTTCGCATTTGACAAGATTCTCGTGACGTCGCGGGAAGCGGCCCAAACGCTCAACAAGGCTCCATCGGAAAGCTCCGCTCCGGCCCCGACTCCGCCTGAACAAAGCTGATACACGATTCGACGCCTCTCTTGCGGCGCGCTTGTCGAGCGCCGCAAGAGAGACACGCCGTTCGCCCTTCCTCACTTTGCCAAAATCTGTTTTAGGGCGCCAAGTCTGCGCCTTGCCAGCAACCCTGCAAGACCGGCCCCAAGCAACGACATCGTCGCCGGTTCGGGAACGATCACCCCAATGCCCTGTATCTCGATCACGAGATCGTTGTAGTCGTTGTCATGACGGAGCGAGTTCTGGGGCAAGTCCTCCCACCCAATCAAATAGGTGTTCGCGAGAGGCGTCTTGAACGTCACCATGTGATCGTGGCCGCCTACATCGTCCTGGTTGCGCCACGCCTCCGAGAAGAAGCGATGCAAGTAGTCGTTGCCGCCGAAATTATAGGTGTCCGTGCTCGTGCCGGGGTCGATATAGAAACCGAAATTGCCGGCAATCGGGCCAAAAAGGTATTCGGCCTGCGGCAACGATCCCGACCCGCCCGTCACCGAGAAAATCGGCGTCAAGGTGGTCACCGGCCCTCCGCCGGTTGGCTGATACCAACCGAACACGTTGTTGAGGCCGGCATAGCGAACGATGAACTTCACCTTGTTGGATGTGCTCAACAGGTTGAAGACCTCGTCCGCTCCCGCCTGCGGAATCAAATTGCTGTTTGCATAGTCAGGTCCTCCGTACAAATTGTTGTAAATTTCGTACACATTGAGTTCCGGATCGCCCGGACCCCATATGTCGCTGATTACCGTCGCCGAGACGTTCACGGACCACACGAGTCCTAGCGTCAACAGCACTGCGCCGACCCTGCTCTTTCTCATTTCTCTTCCTCCCATCTCCGTGATTGCTTCGCCGTGGTTTTTACCCGCATACTGCCGCATGGAAAGGCAAACAGCCGCTTCACGGGATTCATTCCTTAAAATCATTATATTTTTTGTCGTGTTTATTCCCTCAAGCCACGCCCAGAAACCAGAACGAGGAAGAAATCCCGCAAAACCCTGGCTTCAAAGGGCCAAGTTGCGACGGATAGGGGTTTCGCGATAGGCTCTCGCGTGCGCATGCGCCCCACCGGCGCGGCAATTCAGTGGCAGGCCGAAACATCATCGAAGAATGGACCATGTGGAAGCAATATGTTGACCCGTTTGACAACATAGCCTTGTCCGCGGCCCTTGCGGCGGCGCCGATCCTCTTTCTTTTTTGGGCGCTCGCCATACGGCGCATGAAGGGCCATGTCGCCGGTCCGCTCACCCTGGCCTTGGCGTTTGTGCTGGCCGTCGCCGTCTACCGCATGCCCCTTTCCCTCGCCCTGATCGCGGCGGGACACGGGGCGGGCTTTGCACTCTTCCCGGTGGGCTGGATCATTTTGCCGGCGGTCTTTCTGCACGCGGTCACCCAGCGCACGGGCCAGTTCGAGGCGCTCAAAGAGTCCATCACGCACGTCAGCGGCGATCGACGCATCCAGGCAATGCTGATTGCGTTCTGTTTCGGCGCGTTGCTTGAAGGAACCACCGGTTTCGGCGCGCCGGTGGCGGTCTCCGCCGGCATCCTCGCCGGGCTTGGCTTTCCCGCGATCGAAGCGGCGACCCTTTGTCTGGTGGCCAATACGGTCCCGGTCGCGTTCGCGTCGCTGGGCATTCCGATCCTCGTCGCGTCGCAAGTGACGGCGTTGCCGGAGATGGCCATTTCGCAAATGGTGGGCCGCCAGCTTCCATTGCTCGCGTTGCTCGTTCCCTTCTGGTTGGCGGCGATCATCGACGGGCGCCGGGGATTGCGCGAAACATGGCCCGCGGCGGCGGTTTCGGGCAGTGTTTTCGCGATCGTGCAATGGTGGAGTTCGAACTACCTGGGCCCTACCTTGCCCGGACTGCTCTCGGCGGCGGCGTCCATCGTGGCGCTGGCGCTGTTGCTCCGGTTCTGGCATCCGGCCGTCCCCGCTGCGGGCAACGAAGCGCTTGAAGCGCGTCCAGGGTTTCGCCGGCAGGCCTATGGGTGGAGCCCGTACCTTATCCTCTGCGTTTTCGTTGCGGTATGGGGTCTCCCCGCAACCAAAGCGCTGCTCGACCAGACCTCCATCGCGCTGCACGTGCCCATCCTGGACGGCGCCATTGAGTCGGGCATGACCGGAAAACCTGTTCCCGCGACATTCGCCTTCAACTGGCTCGCGACGCCCGGCACGGCGATCTTCCTCGCCGCGTCGCTCTCGGGATTGAGTCAAGGGATCGGCGTAG
>JAKJDA010000251.1 GCA_022706165.1 Candidatus Hydrogenedentota bacterium
TCCGATCTGGGAATCATCGCGTCGAGCATCTCGTACATCCATGCGCGCGAGGCCGCGCCCCAGGCGTCTTTTCTGAAGCTTGGGATGACCTATCCGCTTCCGATGGAAACCATTCGCGCGTTCGCGGCGTCGGTCAGCCGCTGCGTTGTCATCGAAGAAGGCGATCCCTATTTGGCGGACGCCCTGCGCGCCGAAGGAATCGCCATCGAGTCGAAGGACGAGATGTACCGCTTCGGCGAATTGAACGTCCATCGCGTCCGCCGCATTCTCGAACACGACGTTTCGCCGGAGCCCAAGCCCGTGCCGGGAAAACCGCCGCCCGCACCGCGCGGTGTTTACGGCGCTCCAGCGCATGGACTGCATAGTCTCGGGCGATATCGGATGCTACACGCTCGGCGTGTTGCCGCCTTTTGAAGCGATCGACTCGTGCGTGTGCATGGGCGCGAGCATCGGGGTTGGACTCGGGTTGCGCCACGTTCTGCCGGAGGAAGAAGCCCGCCGCGTGGTGAGCGTCATCGGCGACAGCACCTTCATGCACAGCGGCGTGCCGGGCATTATCGAGATGGTGTACAACCCGCCCGCGACAGGGCACCTCGTCATCATTGTCGACAACGGGACGACCGCAATGACGGGTCTTCAGGAGCATCCGGGCACGGGCCGTCGTCTCGACCGCAGCGAGGCGCACAGTGTTGATTTCGAAGCGTTGCTTCGCGCGATAGGCGTCCCGGAAGTGCATGTCATCGACCCAAGCGAGCGCCCCAGCAAGTTTGTCAAGATGCTTCAGACGGCGCTTGCCGGCAACACCCTTACCGTTATCATTGCGCGCAGGCCGTGTTTGTTGGCCCTGCGCCGAATGGAAAAAGAAGAACAGGCGCAGCCATGTTCCATTGGACAAACACAAACATGAATTCTCAGACCAAAGTCGTGAACGTCGTGATGGCGGGTTTGGGCGGCCAGGGCATCGTCAAAGCTTCCGACATCTTGGCCGGGGCGGCGCACATCGCCGGGTATGACGTGAAAAAAAGCGAGATACATGGCATGAGCCAGCGCGGCGGATCGGTGAGCAGCGACGTGCGTTTTGGTTCGGAGGTCTTCAGCCCCATGGTCCCCGCGGGCGAGGCCGATTTTCTGTTGGTTTGCGACCCAACGCAGATCGATCCGAATCGGCATATGTTGCGAGAAGGCGGAGAACTCATTACGCCGGACACCGTTTCGTTTCTTGCGGAATTAGACAACAGCGAAGAGGCGCAGCGCCTGAGGCGCAGCGTGAACGTGGCATTGCTGGGAGCGTTGAGTGCGCACGTGGATATCGCGGAGAATGCGTGGATCGAGGCCATTCACGAAAACCTTCCGGCGACAGTCCACGGGCTCAATGAAGAAGTGTTTCGTCGGGCCCAATCGGCGGAGCGCGACCAGATCGCCCTAACGGCCAAACGCTAGAAATGTCCGCGAAACGGCGTTTGTATTGGGAAACGGTCCTCTGTACTATCTTCAATCAGAGGGGGTGATCCATGATTGAACACTGGAACGATATCGCAGGCAGCTTCCATCCGGCCAGCGCGTTGGACTTTCTGCCCGTGCAGCAACTGCGCGAACTCCAACTCAACCGCTTGCGGGCGACGGCCCAACGGGCCTACGACACCGTCGTCCTCTACCGGCAGCGTTTTGATGCCAGCGGCGTGAAGCCCCAAGACATTCGCACGCTCGACGATATTCAGCACTTGCCCTTCACCGTCAAGACCGATCTGCGCGACACCTACCCCTTCGGGCTGTTTGCCAGCCCGATGAGCGAAGTCGTGCGCGTGCACGCGTCGAGCGGCACGACCGGAAAACCCATCGTCGTCGCCTATACCAAGGACGACGTCGACGTCTGGGCCAGCGTCATGGTGCGCAGTTTTGCGGCGTGCGGCCTGCATCGCGGCGACATCATCCAGAACGCGTATGGGTATGGCCTATTCACCGGAGGTCTGGGCGCGCACTACGGCGCCGAATCGCTCGGCGCGACGGTCATCCCCATTTCCGGCGGCAATACTGACCGCCAGATCATGATCATGAAAGACTTTGGCGTGACGGCCATTTGCTGCACGCCCAGCTATTTCCTGCACATCATCGAGCGCGCGGGCGAACTCGGCATCGATATCCATACGCTGCCATTGAAAGCCGGCGTATTCGGCGCCGAACCGTGGACCCAGGCCATGCGGGAACGCATCGAAGCCGAAAGCGGCATCAAGGCGTACGACATCTACGGGCTCTCCGAGATCATCGGCCCCGGCGTCGGCATCGAATGCTCCGAACAGAATGGGCTGCATATCTTCGAAGACCATTTCTACCCGGAAATCATCGATCCAGACACCTGCAAGCCTCTGCCGGACGGCGAAGAAGGCGAATTGGCGCTCACGACGTTGAGCAAGGAAGCGATGCCAATGCTTCGGTATCGCACGCGCGACATCACCTGCATCGTGCGCGAGGAATGCCCGTGCGGACGCAGCATCCGCCGCATCAAACGCATATCGCGTCGCAGCGACGACATGTTTATCATTCGCGGCGTCAACGTGTTTCCCTCGCAAGTCGAGACCGCACTCCTTCGCGTAGAGGGGACCCTGCCGCATTATCAGATCGTCCTCTCGCGGAAAGGCGGTTTGGACCAAATAGAAGTGGCGGTCGAAGTGACGGCGGAGTTTTTTAGCGACACGGTCGGACCGATGGAGGCATTGCACCAGAAGTTGTCCGATTCCTTGGAAAACGTGCTCGGCATTCACGCGACGGTCCGCCTCGTTGAGCCGCACACAATTCAGCGCAGCGAAGGCAAGGCCAAACGCGTTATCGACAATCGAAATCTCTAGCATAAACCGCACGATGCGTGTAGCAGGCAGTAATAGGGAGGGACCCGGCATGAAACTGACGCAACTTTCATTGTTCCTCGAGAACAAGCCCGCGCACCTCAGAAAACCGTGCTCGGTGCTGGCCCAAGCGGGCATCAACATCCTGACATTGTCGTTGGCCGACACGCAGCAATTCGGCATCTTGCGCCTCATCGTGCGCGATTGGGAAAAAGCGAAGAAAGCGCTCGAAGAAGCAGGGTGCGTCGTCAAAACCACGGAAGTCGTGGCCGTGGAAGTGGACGACAAACCCGGCGGCCTTGATGAATTGCTCGGCCACATCGAGAAGGCGAGCCTGAACATCGAATACATGTACGCCTTCACCTTTGGCCGAGAAGACAAGGCGATCATGATTTTCCGCTTTGAAGACCCCGACGCGGCCGTCGCGGCGCTTCAAACGCAGGGCGTCAATGTCGTCGGCAGCGTCGAACTCTACGATCGCAGCCAGCGGTGACGCCGCCATGGCAATGGTAATCGAAAATCGCATCTGGGACGCCGCAGAAACGCTGTCCCGTCAGAATCTGGAGCGGCTGCAGCTCGATCGGCTGCGTGAATGCGTGGCGCGCGTGGAACATGTCCCCTTCTACCAAGAGGCATTCGCCAAGACGGGCGTGACCCCGGGGAATATCAAATCCCTCGACGATCTCCGGCGCTTGCCCTTCACGACCAAGGCCGATCTGCGCGACCATTACCCCCTCGGCTTCCTGGCCGTTCCTCGCGAAAAAGTCGCCCGATACCACGGCTCCTCGGGCACCACCGGCAAGCCGACCTTTGTCGCGTACACCCAAAACGACCTGGGGCTCTGGGCCGACCTCTGCGCCCGCTTCCTGGTGGCGGGCGGGTTAAGGCCGGAACACACCGTCCACATCGCTTTCGGATATGGATTATTCACAGGCGGGTTCGGCCTTCACTACGGCGTCGAACGCGTGGGCGCGGCCATTCTGCCCGCCGCATCCGGCAACACCCCCCGCCAGATCATGCTCCTGGAAGACATGCAATCCGACGTGCTCGTATGCACGCCGAGCTACGCGCTGAACATCGCAGAAGTGGCCCGGGAACAAGGCGTGGACCCGACCTCCCTCTCCTTGAAGTTCGCCCATTTCGGCGGCGAACCCTGGACGGAAGACATGCGCATCCAAATCGAGCGCGAACTAGGTCTTTTTGCCTTCAACAACTATGGCCTTAGCGAAGTCATCGGCCCCGGCGTCAGCGGCGAATGCGCGGCCCGCGCCGGCATGCACATCCAGGAAGACCATTTCATTGTCGAATGCATCGACCCGGACACGCTCGAGCCGGTCGGGCCGTATGAATACGGCGAACTCGTTTTCACGGCGATCACCAAGGAGGCCATGCCCATCATCCGCTATCGCACACGCGACATCGCCGCGCTCGATGTGTGCCCCTGCGAATGCGGGCGCACCACCGTGCGGATGAGCCGCGTCAAGGGGCGCACCGACGATATGCTGATTATCCGCGGCGCGAACGTGTTTCCCTCGCAGATCGAGGAAGCCCTGCTGCGCGTCGAGGGGGCCGCTCCCCATTACCTCATCGAGATAGACCGTCCGGAGGCGCTCGACGAGGTGACCGTGAAAGTCGAGGTGATTTCCGAAATCTTTTCTGATAGAATGAGCGAGATGCAAGCGGTAACGGGGATTCGGGTGAAGGTCGATCTGGTGGCGCCGCAAAGCCTTGAGCGATCGGTGGGCAAAGCCAAACGCGTCATGGATCGCCGCAAGCTCGGGGACGGCTGATCGGGGGTTCCAACCTCATATCCGTGTAAGCAGTATCGCACCCATGTGAGGATATGTGTAGCGGACACAACAAACAAGGGGGAGAACGACCAATGCGAAGATCATGTCTTGTCATCATCA
>JAKJDA010000252.1:0-4436 GCA_022706165.1 Candidatus Hydrogenedentota bacterium
GGCGCCTGGAGAGGCTGTGAGCTATACGGCGATCTACTCGGTCACGAAGAAAAAACTTCCGTTGCGATAGGCAGCGTCCCCAGGGAAGAATGTCCGGCGCTCCCAATCAGTTGTAGACCGACCAGAGACGGAGATAGGCGTCCTCGTCTTCGCGACGGGGGCGCTCTCCATGCAACAGCGCGGGCAAACGCGCGAAGAGATGATCCCGCGGATGCAGGAAGGCGTCGCGCAGGCCATGCGTCGCCGCCGCATTCTTGCTGCGCACGTTTCGGGCAAGATTCGCGATGCGCTCCGACAGGGTATGCGCGCCCAGGCGCGCCGGCAGCGCGGCGTAGGCTTCCCAGGTCATATCCTGGATTCCCAAACGATGCCGCTCGAACTCCAAGTGGATCGCGCCGTAGAGGCGAATTGTCTCTTCAAGCCAGCCGCTCAGCGTAGTCTCCGGCGGCCACACGTGGCGCGGGCGCAATTTGAACTCGATGGACTCCGCATAGCGTTGTCGCAGGACGTCGGCCTGCGGGTAACCGCTTAGGTCGGCCTCGGCGAAGCGGCGCAGACGCTCCACGTAACTTGGCGCATAGCGTTTCTCGCACATTAGCACGACGTCGCCGAGCGCCATGGCCGCCTTCTGAATATTACGCACAACAAACGCCGTGTCGTCGTCCGGCAGTCTCCCTCCCTCCACCCGCAATTTTTGCCGGCTCAGGAGCAGTCCTACGCCGCGGTTCATGAGCAGGCGCGCGCCCTCCTGCAAGGGAACGGCGCTGGAGTCGTAGGCAGGCATTGCATCGAGAATGGCCGGCGAACCGTAAATGACGCGGTGACCGGCCTTCAGTTCCATGAGCATGAGCTCATACGGAAGCTCCGGGAGACGGGCGCGCGGAAGCGGCGGTCCAAAGTCGACGTGCACGCCGACTTGCGGATACAGGCTCTCGCCCGCTTCCGCAAGCGCATGCTGCAACGCCAAACGCTTGCGGCGTGCGGCGTGCGGCGTGACCACGAAAAAGTCGTAGTCGTTGTACGGGCGCTCCTCGTTTTCCTCGCGCAACACGCCCCCCTCGCCGCGTCCGTACCCGCCGCCGAGAATGATCGCGTCGAGGTTCGTCGAACCCGCCGCCGATAGCGCCGTCTCGCAGATCAGCGCCATGTCTTGTCCGATGCGGGCTTCCAGCGCCGGGCTTCCGTCCAAGGTGAATCGCTGCTTCACGGCGCGCTCGCTTTCTTCGCTGACCAATAGCCGCGATAATGCGCCCATCGCTGTGTCGGACGCAGTGCAAGGGAGTGGAACAGTGACGCGGGACAGCGCCCCGCTCCGAGGCAGAACGTAAGGTCGCGCGCGATAGCGGCCAAGGCGGAAACGCCGACCATGTACGCGAAGGTTTCGCGGCTGCGCGGCAACGAAAAAATCGTCGCGTCGGCGGCGCCTTCGCCAAAGTGTCTGCGATAGGACTGCCGGAGCGTGTAGTTGTGCGAGTGCATCGCGACGGAATCGGGGGCGTATGCGATTTTGTAACCGGCCTTGCGCGCCCAGTAGGACCATTCGATGTCTTCGCTGAATTGAATGGCCGCGCTAAAGGGGCGCTCCCGCCATGCCCTCCGTCGTATGGCGCTGCTGGCCATCGAAAAAAAATGCACCCAGCGTTGCGCCTCGACGCCGTTGCCGAACGCACGCTCGGTTTCGTGCGCAAACAACGGCCGCGCATCGGAACGCGCAATTTGACGCCCATACGCCGCCGCGACATCGCCGCCATCCATCGCGCGCAAGAGGTTCTCCAACCAGTTCGCGCCCTGCGGCGTTGCGTCGGAATTCAGGAATACGACGACCTCGCCGTCGGTCATCTCCATGGCTTCGTTCAACACGCGCCCCGGCACGTAATCGCCCGCGGGAATTTGCACCAACTCGTCCGTGAACGCGCGCACCACATCGAGCGTGCCGTCGGTCGATCCGTTGTCGATATTGAGGAGCCTGCAAGGCGTCGTTTGCTTGCGCACGGCCTCCAGCGTGTCGCGAATGAACGCGATATCGTTTCTTGAACGCACGACCACCCACGGCGCGCTCATCGCTGCGCCTCCGACAGCATCAAGGCGTAGATATCGGCGAGACCTTGCGGCGCAGGGTCTGGCGTCACGTTGCTGAGAAATGCCGCCACGGAGTCCTGGTCGCCGGGATCATACCCATGCATCGCCGCCAGCGGCTTCTGGCCCATGAAACTGGGACATAACAACACGCCGGGTTTGAGCAGAAAGAAAAGATCGCCGTAGCGCGTGTTCGGAAAATCGCACCCGAAACGCTGCAATTCGTCGTCGGAAAGAACATGCCCAAGCGGTTCCGCTTCGAGGGCGCGCACGATCCTCGTGCGCGCGGCATCGTTGAGAAACCAAAAGCGCGCCATCGTCGAATCGTACATCGCCGCATAGTCATGGCCAAACCGCAGCCCCAGCGCGTCGATGCGCGCCATCAGATCGCAGACCGTTGTCACGTCGGTCATGCCGTGATCCGAGAAGAGGTAGAGGCGGACGGTCGTATACCGCGCTTGCGCACGGGCGAGAAGGCGACGGATCTGTGCGTCGTACCACGCCATGTGGCGTTGGACTCCCGCGCCCGTTGTCCCTTCGCGATGAAGGATTGCATCGAGGGCGGCCATGTAGAGATAGGCAAACGATATTTCGCCTTTGGTCAGCGCCGCGTCGAGGGCCGCGAGGTTCTCCTGTTCGGGGCGTCGCCAATCGGAGAGAAAGAAGGGCGCACGACGATCGCGCAGGTGATCGAAGATCGTGGAACATCCTGCGTTGATGCCGCCGGGCTGATACAGGTCGCGCTTCTCCGTATATTCAAAGAGCGGCAACACGTGAAACGGCACGTTGTAAAGCTGAAAGTAGCCGGTGTACCCCAGCAGCGGTTTGACTAGGCGGCTGATCCAATGCCGCACGCGGCCACGACTCGTGATCGTTTTCGGCAACCATTGTAACAGAAGAACGAGAAGTGCCCGTGGTCGCGCGGCGCCTTGCCCGTGAGAATCGTCGGATCGCAGGTGGAACTATACCCAAAGACCGTGTCGAGCGGCCGGCGATAGGGAAGCGCATCGTCGAGAAACGAATGCTTCTGTAGAAGCTCCCATCCCAGCGCGTCCACGAAAAGGAACAACGTCAACGTATCTTGTTGCGCGGTCATAGCCGGTCCACCTAGAGTTGATCCTCGGGCATAACGGGCGTCAATTTGAAAATGCGCGTTTCCCCCGTGTTCAGCAGGACATTCAGAAACTGGCGCTCGGGCCATCCTCGTTCGGGGAGGAGAACATCTTGCACCGCGAAGGGCCAACCGAAATCGATGACCCGTTCGCCGCGTTCGCTGGCGTGCAAGGCGAACAGATTGGGCCCGACGTGCGTGACATCGCACTTGAGTGAGTTGCGACGGTAGAAGACCCGCTGTTCGACAATCTGCAACAATTCTCGCAGCAGACCCGGCGTCAGACAAGGTTCCGCGACGAAGATCGATTCCCAACCGCTCTCGAGAGCGACTATTGCGACGCTGACCTTGCCGGAATCGCGGTACGTGGCCACCGTGTTCAAATTTTCCCCTTCGATGTAGAACAACGGATTCCATTCCCGCGTCGGCCCAAAGTCCGTTCCCGTCGCAATCCACCGGCCGTCTAGTTGGAACACGGAGCCGGATTTCGCGGGGCCTTCGAATGCCTTGACCGGCAGTTGCGTTAGCGCCGCAATGTTTTCGGGCGCGGCGCTGTCCCCTGCGAAATAGCCTGGCGCATAGAGCCAGATGGCGGTGGCCTGCTGCTGCTGCAAACGCGCATGAAGCCGCGAACGCTGCTCCTCGTTCACCTGGAACAGATTGAGGAAGAGATAGACCGATGCCGGCGGGGCGTTGCCTTCCAGAACGTCGCGAAACAGACGGAATTGGACGGGCGCGCCCGAGCGAAGAGCCGCGTCCCGCGCCTGAATCAGCAGAAATTCATTCAACGGCGCATCGCAGAGCTGATAGAAACGCGAATTTTCATCGATCACCGTCATGAGGACGGGCCGCATGTCCGGACGCACGTCGTACGCCGTCGTCGGCGCATTGGCCCGCGCGTAGCCGTTGTCGCCGTACGCAGCGGCATACGCCTGCGTCATTGCCTGGAAACGTTTCCACATCTCCGGTTCCAGCAACTGCCCGTCGCCTGCGGCATCCATCCACATGAGTCCCAGTTGATGCGTCAACGCGGCGGCAAAATTGCGCGCCTGCACGTTGTAAACATCCTCCGGACGCACGCCCGCCATCCGCGAGATCGCCCCCGTGCCGACATCGCGCGCCAGTCCGGTGCGCGTATCGTCCAGCAGATGCCACCATTTCCCATGCGCGCGGGCGCTGTCGACCGGCCCCATGAAGCCGCCCGCTCCCCCCAGCCCGCGGTCGACATAGGAAACCGGCGTCACGAAAC
>JAKJDA010000252.1:4446-4745 GCA_022706165.1 Candidatus Hydrogenedentota bacterium
TTGAGCTTGCTCATGAGCAACCGTTCTAGGGCAAGCTGTCCGCTGTCGTTGTTGAGGGCCTCGAACGAAGCGCCATAGAACGCGAAGACCTGAATGGAATCCGGACCATGTGTTTGGATGCACTCCGTAAATTCCTCAATGGCTTCCGCCGTGTTGTCCGATGCAAAGCGCCAATAATCGGACCAACGCCGCTGCGCCGGCAACGAGACAAAGACGTTCCGGGGATCGTCCGTAATGGGCCGTTCCGCAACGGCGGCCGCCGCCATCGTGACCTGCGCGTCTCCCCATGCGGCTTGAAG
>JAKJDA010000253.1 GCA_022706165.1 Candidatus Hydrogenedentota bacterium
CTTTGCGCGAAGGCGGCCCCGCCGACATTGCCGTGTTCGATCCACACGCCGAATGGACCGTCGATCCGGCCCAATTCGCCTCGCTTAGCCGCAATACTCCGTTTGCGGGCCGTGTCCTGCGAGGCGTCATTCGCGCAACCTTGTGCGACGGTCGCATCGTGCACCGAGGATAGGCCGCGCGCTCCGGTCGCGGATGCCCTCATGCAGGCCCTTGTTTCCGAAGAAACGCGCGCGCGTTGAGTATTGCGGATAGGGTTAGCGCCGTGAGAACAGCGGAGGCGGCGGCAAAGTCGACCGTTTCCGGATTCGCTTCCTCGCCTGTAAGCGTCTTGATCAAAAACACGAGGTAGGATGCGGGCATGTCGTGATAACCAAGGCGCGCACGGACCTGCCAATGCCATTCGGTGCAGGGGCAATACCCTATCCCCTTCCACAATCCCAGCACGCACCACGAAAAGGCGGTTGCCAACAAGGCGATGAGATTGGCCAAACGGGTCTTTTGCCACGCCCATCCGAAGAGGTTAAACGCGATCAGGGATGTGTGGAAGACGAAGAAGGCCTTATCAAGAACAAGATATGGCAGCATGTTTCTGTCATTGCCTGGATCAGCCCCCTGGGAAACGCTTGAAGCGTCCTTGTTCGCGCGGAACGCCCTCCCCATGCAGAAGGCGACGGGGAAAGTCGGCGCGCCTATCCCTTCGTCGTGCGGCGCTCTTTGTCGGAACGGCGCACAGCGACCTGGCGCGCCATCACGCTCGTCTGCGTCACCAAGGTGGCCGCTTTTTCCACTTGGGCCACAATTTCCGAGACCAGGGTCTTGCCGCGTTCGGAATTTTCCAGCTGCAGCGCGAGCAGTTCGGCATTCGCGCACACGGCTTGCAGCGCGTTGTTCACGGGATGGGAAAGCTGTGAAACCTGGGCAATGAAGTCCTCGTATTTGCTTTGCGCATCGTTGGCGGAAAACAAGGCCACTTTCCGTTCGAGCGCGCTGATGCGCAGCGTCGCCTTCACCCAGGTGCGCAACTCGCATTCGTCGATGGGCTTCGTCAGATATCCATCCGCCCCGGCCGCAAGCCCCTGCGAGATGCTCTCGTCATCCTTGCGCACAGCCGATAATAACACGATGGGGATATGTTCGGTGGCAGGGTTGTTGCGGAGCTGCCGGCAAACCTCGATGCCGTTAATGTCGGGCATGGCGACATCCAACAGAATCAGATCGAAGTTAGGGTTGGCCTCAACAAGGTCTTGCGCGGATTGACCCGATGTCGCGCCGATCAACTCGTAGTCTTCCCGCCCCAGCATCGCCCGCAGAACGCTCAGGTTCACGGGATTGTCATCCACTAGCAATATCCGAGCGGCAGCCATAGCGCCCTCCTTGTTCCTAGCGTCGCGGAAACGCGATCCCCACTCCATCTTACCCCGCAGTATACCATACAACCGCCTCCCCAAGAGGCGCCCGGAATTCCCCTTTCCGCCTTCGCATAGCGCTTACGGTAATTCGATAGACTCGCCAACGTTCGTTCTCCTGCCATCCAACCCTCCCTCCTCGGTAAGATCTCAAATGGCAGGACGATAAACCCTTCGGCAAGATTTTAAATGGCGCGATTCGCGACATGGCGCGATTCGCGATATGGCGCGATTCGCGATATGGCGCGATTCGCGATATTGACCGGAGCGCTCGCAATATGCTACGCTGCGAACCCTCGGTGGGCGACTAGCTCAGGTGGTTAGAGCGCCGTCTTCACACGGCGGAGGTCACAGGTTCGAGCCCTGTGTCGCCCACCACCTAACGTGTTATGGGTCAATAGGTTCCGGATTCGGGGCTATTGGCCCTTCTCCTTTTCGTAGCCTCGGTGTACCACCGGTGTACCAACAAACGGACGTTTGCCGGGTTCCGGTCGTGGTCGGTGACGTGCGCCGTCGTGCGTCGCGTCTCGCCGTCAGTCAAAAAAAGAGCCGGTGGTGGTGGCCGGGTGGCGGTCGATTGTGTGTGCAGTCGTGGGCACGCAGGGGAGGGGGTGGTGTCATCCTCGACGATATCGCCGATCGCGCCGTGTCGGGCATCGTAGCGCGTCGGTGTGGCCGGTCGGGTGGTGGTAGTGTCAGAAAAGAGAAACGGCGGGAAGTTCGTGGCCATCCCGCCGTCTGTGATTACATGAACTACACTGTTCTGTTTCGCTACTTGGTCTTGAACAGTTTCTTTACTGCCTCGTGGTCTACGAGTGGCGTTGTTCGTGGATGGTTTCGGCTTTGCCCATCTTCTTGACCATCGGTCGCCATGAGTCGGTTTGCTGTGTCGATATTCTCGATGTACGCTTCAGCCCTCTTGAATATCTCATCAACGAGCCTGTCAAAGTACCTCGCGGCGTCGGCGCGGATAGCACGAGGGGCTGACGTTAGGGGAACTGGCTCTTCCCTGTAGATATACTCTTCGAACTCGTTATTGGAATTCAGAGACCAGCAATCTTTTCGCGTGGCGATGTGCCATTCGCCGTTCTTCATCCGGCAAAATCCGATGCTGTAAGCGCTCATTCTCCGCTGTTCATCATCGTGGGAGTATGGCCCTTCTCGTTGGATTTCAACATCCAGCCACGCGGACACGCCGATCTTTGTAGCGTTCAACCGGTCTTCGAGTTCAAGGATGAGCGTGTTGAGGGTGTCGGACTTGGAGTTGAGTTGTCGTGCTAGGTCTTCGAGTCTGGCGAATTTCTTTGCATCCATTTCTTCAATCCTCGTTTCTGTAGTCATCTTCTTCTCCTTTTGGGAGTTCCCTCCCGTTTGATCCAAGGCCACGACCCCAGACCGATTCTGAGATATAGAGTACATGGTTGTGTTCGCGGTGTCAATGCCACAGAAACACCAAGGGCGGGCCACTTTCGCAACCCGCCCCGAGTGCGCCTCAGCTACTGGCCTCGGCGCGGCGCCGGGGGAAACTCTCCAGAAAACCCCAGCGCACTATAGAACCGTTACGCCGCCGCCTCGTGGATTTCCGCGAAGGACGCAGCATGTCGAAGGCCGAAGTCAACATCCATGATCGCACGTACTGCGACGTTGCCCTTCTCGTAGTCGCCGCCCAGATAGGGGTTCACAAGAATCTGCATCGCGCCCCACATACCGACAACCAGATCGCTCCAGTTGCCCAACAAGATTTTGCCAGCGCCCATGTTGTTCGTCGCGTGGGCGGGCAAGCCGTTCATGGTGTTGCCGGGTTCCCACAAGAAACCGCCGCTTGCATCTCCGCTCACCTTCGGGGTTGCCTTGAGTACGCCACGCAGCGCGGGCGTGGTGACGTATGCGAGATTGTTCCCAAGGTCAGCATTCGCCTCGGCAAGCGCCGTCTCAAGACCGACGATATCAGCCCACTCGGGATCGCTTCCGTTTGTCCAAGTGTCGGAGCCGATCCCCGCCGTGGCAAGGATGCCGGTCGGCTGGGGAGTGCTACCAACGAACGCAGCGCGGTCAATCGCTTCGGAAAGCGTAGCCGCGAGGTCAGCGGATACCAGCGCCTCGATGCCCGGATCACTTTGCATCAGCATTCGATGACTGAACTTCGCGAGCCCGCCGACGCTATGCGGCGTCAGGGTCAGACTGTCGAACGCGATCCCGGACGCGGTGATCGTATCGTCGTCGTCCAGGTTCGTCCAGTACGCCGTCGAGCCCGAGGTCTTGCGCGGGATCGCGACGTTGCCCACGAGATTAGGCAGGAGCATCGGCCCCATCGCCATGACGATAGACCTCGCCCGCAGCACGTCGATGAAGCTGTTCCCGAGGTGACTCGTTCCGACGAGGTTCGAGCCGCCGACGGGCACACCGTCAACAAGAGTCGGCGTAGCGACGATGTTGGCATCGCGGGTTTGCAGCGGCACAAAAATGCCCGCCTCGCTTCCTTTGCCATGACGGTGCGCGATCTCCTTCGAGCACTCGCGCTCATATCCGTCATCAACGCCCGGCGCGCCCAACTGACCGAGGATTGCATTCCTCAAGGAGAACGCCCGTTCCTGCTTTGCGCCGCGAAAGCCGCTCACCTGCACGCCACCGACATACTTCTCGGGAACGCCTACCGCCGGACGCGAAGCATCGATCTCTTCCCGAGATTGCTTCCGCTTCGCGTACGAGACAGTCTGCTCGACTTCGGCCATGCGCTTGTTTAGGTCACCAACGGCCTGCGTCACTTGCTGACCGATTTCCATGATCGCTTCTTCCAAGTTATCCATGATATCTATCCTTTGTGGTTGATCTTGTGTAGGGCGGCCAGCACGGCTCTGGCCGCCGCAAGGGTCGGGTCTTTAGCATCGCAAACAGCGCGGAAGCCACGAGCCGCGATCCCCGCAGCCTGACTTCGTGAGTAGCCTGCATCCCGCAGGCACTCTTCGAGTTCGCGAATGGTCGAAGGCGACGCAGCCCGCACGCTGGTCACCCGAGACTCTGGTGATGCCGGAACGCTCACGAGGCTAATCTCGTGCAAGGACGCCCGCTTGACTACGCGCCCGGTACGAGTGATCTCAATGTCTCCGCGTTCCACAGTGAAGCCGATTGACAGACCTGCGAGGGCCTTCGCCTCGAGTTGCGCCAATACCCGCTGGCCGGTTTCGTCTAAGATAAGTTGACCTCGAACCGCGAGCCCCTGCGCCGTCTCCTGCACGTCGTGCCATGCGCCGATCAGCTGCGTTTCGTCGTGGTGTAGCAGCATCGGCATGGGCAGACCGCGCCGTTTCCAATCAGTGATCGAGTCGAGGAA
>JAKJDA010000254.1 GCA_022706165.1 Candidatus Hydrogenedentota bacterium
TCTTGCCCTTCAGCGTCATCTTCTGCACGCGTTCTTCTTCGAGATTGACCTCGAAGGCTTGCGCGATGGGCCAATGGGTGCGCAGAGTCTGGCCGGTCGCCACGCGGTTCGTCGGGTTGTAGAAACGGATGATGATGCTGTCGCGGTTCTCGGCCTTCTTCACGCCGCTGAGCACAAGCGCGCCGGGCGTGAGTTCGAGGAAGCCTGTCTCCAGCGGCAGCGTGCCCTCGTTGCGGCCCGATTGCATCGCGCGCAGCGGCGTCGTGAAGTTCGCGGCGCATTCGCAGACCTTGCCCTCGCCCCAACTGCCCGCGTGCGGATACACGGCGTAGCGGAAGGTGTGCGTGCCGAGGCACTCGAGCCCTTCGCGCTTGGGTGGCGGGAACGCGTAGCCCTCGTGCACCTGCGGTAACGTGCGCAACAACGTAATCGCGATCGTACGCGCGTCATCGTCGATCGGATCGCCCTCCGGCAACCCATCGACCAACACGGCTAGGCCCTTGCGCCCGTCGTTCACGTCCAGGAACGATAATTGCGGCGCCGTGCCGCGCGCAGCTTCGGCCCAGCCGGTGGAGTCAGGCAACGGAATCGGACGCTCAAGCACGTCGAACGCGCGATCCGCGTATGCAACGTCGGTCTTGATGTTTGTCGGAAACAATGCGCGCAGGCGATGATCGCGCACGGTGTTGTTCACGGTCGTTGCGACCTCGACATACGGACAGCCTTTGCGCACTGTGACGCGCGTGACGATCTCGAGCGGGCCGAGTTCCGTCGAGCGCGCGTCGGCGTTCGTTGCGACGGGGACCATCAGAGTCATGGAAACGCGATAGGTCGCCACGAGCGGGCCTTCGGTCTCGACGACGATATCCGCGCGTTGTTTCAACGACGTGATGACGTTGTCTTTCTTCGGCGGCTCGTAGGTCCACGGGATCCCCGCGCTCCCGCCGTCTTCAAAAACATTCAGTCCGGAGTAGGTCGCGCGCGTGGGCTTGTGCACGATGTCGAAACTGCCGTTGCGATTGATCGTCACGCGGACGTGTTCGTTTTCCATGGCGTTCTTGCCGGTAACCAGCGATTTTCCCTTGGATTTGGCGGCCTTTTTCGGCACGACGGTGAAGGCTTTGTAGCCGACACCGGGCAAGTCTTCCGCGAGGACATGCGCCGTGACGCGGTTCACGTTCGATATCTGCGGCCAGTCGGTGCGCAGTTGCACACTCGCCACGAGCGGACGTGTCGACGCGATTTGGACGGGCACTTCTTTCCCCTGTGGGTCGCGCAAGCCAAACGACTCGGGCGTGCGGTCCTGCGGGAAATCGATCGTGACCGCAGTCACCGCCGATCGCTTATGCGTCAGGCTGTTCCACACGGTCACGACGCTGCCATCTTGTTTCAAATGGCGCGTGTCGATGAAGCGCGTGATGTCGGACAAACTCCGCCGCGCGACTTCCTCGGCGATCTCGCGCGCTTGCTCGAAACGGAACATCATGTCCTCGTGCACTTCGTCCACCGAACACGACATGATGCTGTCGTGCGCGTGGTTCTGGAACAGGTATTTCCACGCGAGTTCCAGGAACGGCAGCGGATGCGCCGCCCCCATGACCCAATTGATCGCCGCCATCGGTTCCGCCCATTTTTCGAGCGCGGTCGTCGCGTAGGCGTTGGCCTGTTTGAGATACATGCGCGCGGAGATGCCGTCGCCCATCACCATCGACGATCCCGGGTTCTTCGCGGGCACGCGCATCTCGCCGCGCAACACGGGCAGGTCCTTCACCGCCTTGCGCAGTTTGTCGAGGTAGTCCGGCAACGTGCTGTGGAACACGCGACCTTCTTTCAACGCGCGGTCCGCCTCGGCGATGATGCGCGGCTCGTCGGGGTTCGGCGCGGTCGTGTCGCAGCCCTGCATGAGCAGTAGATACGGCGTCGTGAATTCATCCTTGTCTTCTTCAAGCAACGCACGAATGCCAGGGCCGATGTTCTCTTTCCGGAAGAGGCTCTTGTGCTTCATCGCGTAGACAGCCTCGTACTGATTTGGCAGATCGGAACAGCGGACCGGCAGGCCGATCTCATCCCAATCCATCACGACGCGGTTGTGCGGACGTCCGTCAACGGCAGGCCGATAAACGTGGAAGTAGAAGTTGTAGCGCCCGCGTTTGCTGAACTGCGAACACAACGCGCGCGTGCCGTCCGGCGACTCCCACCAGAACTCTGCTCTTGCCCGGTCACGCCCCACGCCGCGGTAAAACAGGCACGTGTCGATGCCGAAGCCCGCGTAAATCTGTGGGAGCTGTTCCGTATGCCCAAACGAGAACGGCGTGTAGCCCGCTTTCATCACGCCGCCGAACGCACGCGCCATCTTGTGACCGAGCAGCAGATTGCGCACGATGGATTCGCCACTGATCGCGTTCATGTCGGGCGCGGAGTACCACGGCCCGACAAGGATGCGGCCTTTCTTCACGTACTGCTCGATCTTCTTGCGGTTCTCCGGGCGGATTTCGAGATAGTCGTCGAGCACCACGGTCTGCGAATCGAGGTGATAGCACCGGTACTCCGGGTGCTTGTCGAGAATGTCGAGGAGCGTGTCCATGACATCCACCAGCATCATCCGCGTGTGTTGATACGGTCGCCGCCACTCGCGGTCCCAGTGCGTGTTCGAGATTACATGCATCTCATACTGCGGCCTCTTCTTCGACGTATCGCGTGCCATGTGTGCGCGTTTCCTTTCCGGTCCAAAGCGCCTGGCTGGCGCCAACAAACGCAAGGCGCCGCTGCTCAGGGCGCATTCGGGAACTCTATTCGTTTCAAGAGGGCAGGGTCAACATGCGCGGACGCTGGCTGAAAGGGAAGTTTGCGCAAAAAAACGGACGCCCGTCCGCTCGTACGTGCGGGCAACGCCATTTCACGCAAAACGCCGGCATTTCCCGGGCGTTCGAGAGGCGCGGCGCGATCGATCTTGGGGGAGGCGATCCGTTATGGACCAAGCTCGGAAAGAGCCTTTTCCTGTTGCTGATCGTGTTGCTGTTGCGCGCCGCCTAGGCCGCTGCGCATTCGAGAGCCGGCGGCGGAGACGCCAGCGTTGCTCATGTTGTTGAGTTGGCCTTGAATGCCGATCCCGGTCAATGCCTCGCCGACAGGACCGCCTCCGGTCGCCGGGGCGCCGGGAGAGGGGCGCGCGGACGGGGAGGAGGCCGTCGACGCGCTCTGTCCCGGGTGACGCAATTCGCCCGTCAGGGGGTTGTAATAAAAATCCTGGCCGTCCGACGTTTTCGGGACGACGGCAAGGTGTGTTGGCGCAAGGGCTTGGAGCGATGGAGGATAATAGCCTGTGGCCATGCCGTATCGCTGAATGGCATCCCGAATCTGCTGCAACGCTTGCGCATCCGCTGCCGGACTAGGATGGTCCAACACCGTGCCCGTGGCGGGGTCATACCCGAAAGGCGTGCCGTCTGGTTTCAGCGGAACGCTCTGAATGTAATCCGGGACGAGCGCCTGTAAGGAAGGCGGATAGGCCCCTTTTTCGCCATAATATGCCTTCACCGCGCCCTCGAGGTTCACTTTCGACGAAAAATCCCGCGTTTTGGCGAGTTGATTTGCCGCGGATTGGGCCTGGGTCTTGTTCAGATCGCTCACGATCGCGGTGGTCGTCAATACCTCCACGCCGCAGCCGGACACGACCGCGCCCGCGATAAATGCCAACAATGCCTTTTGCATGATCCCGTCCCTCATCTCCGTCGCCCTGCGGTTTTTCCCGGCATGGCCTATCGGGAATCCATTATATCACGTCTTGCCTCGCCTCGCCCGGGTCGCGCACTGGAATTTCAGCCTCGCAGCACAGCAGGCGCGGCGCGGGTCAGAGCTTCCGTAGGCGGTTGCAAAAACCCAACTTATGGTGATTAATCATTGACAGTCTCTATATATTGTGGTAACGTGATGC
The DNA here is from genome assembly GCA_022706165.1 of Candidatus Hydrogenedentota bacterium. Taxonomy (GTDB): domain Bacteria; phylum Hydrogenedentota; class Hydrogenedentia; order Hydrogenedentales; family SLHB01; genus JAKJDA01. The sequence continues at coordinate 3,932 of JAKJDA010000254.1, forward strand.
ATGCTGAGGAGGTATCGGTCTAGGTTGCGGAAGAGAGCAACATGAGATAATGGTAAAATGACGCAGGACGCAATAATTTTCCTTGGCCGTGATGCGCTTGAAGTCACGCTCTTGGCATCCGCCCCGATGCTGCTGTCGGGGATGCTGGTGGGTTTGGTGATCAGCGTGTTCCAATCCGTCACGCAAATTCAAGAAATCACGCTTACGTTCGTGCCCAAGATTATCGTGGTGATTGTCTCGTTTATCCTGTTTCTCCCGTGGATGTTGTCTTTGTTGCTGGGTTTCGTGCAGCCGTTGTTCGGCGGTTTTGACGCGATGGTGAAATGACCATGCTGGTATTCGAGGTAGAGGCGTTCCGATTGTTCCTGCTCGTCTTGGTGCGGTTCAGCGGGTTGATCGTGACCGCGCCCATTTTGGGTTCGGCGAATTTTCCGGCCATGGCCAAGATCGGATTGGCGGCGCTGGCGGCATTTCTGGTTTTGCCGGGAATTCCTGCACTCGAGAACCCATTGCCGGACGATCCGATCGCGTTCGCGGCGTTGGCGTTCGGCGAATTGGCGGTTGGGCTCATGATCGGGTTTGTCATGACGCTGGTTTTTGCGGCGATTCAGGTGGCGGGCGAAATCATTGACATGTTGACGGGGTTTGCGGTCGTGAATGTTTTCAATCCATCGCTTGAGACTCAAGTGCCGGTGTTCGGCTTTTTTCTGTTCGTGATTGCCGCGTTGTATTTGCTCACGCTGAATGGCCATCACACGATGTTGTTGGCCCTTAACTCGACCTACGCCTCCATTCCGCCCGGGGGG
>JAKJDA010000255.1 GCA_022706165.1 Candidatus Hydrogenedentota bacterium
CGCCGGGAACTTGCCGTGGGGTTCGGTTTGGTACCAGAAGGCGGTGGTGGCGATGTCGTCGGTGAGGGGTTGGAAGCGGTGGTTGGGCCACCAGCCGAGGGCCTGGACGGTGACGCGGAGGTCTTGTTCGAAGCGGATGGGGTCTGGAATGTGCCAGCGGTACATGCCGTACATGGGCGGTTGCCCGTTCTCGCGATAGACCAGCGGCAGCCCCAGGAAGGGCGTCGTGTAGCTGTGGCGTCCTCGCCCGTCTCGGCGAAACACCACGCGCCGCCGACGTAGTCTTCGGTGCCGGTGCCGCAGATGGTGGGGTATTTGCCGTCGCCGTCAATGTAGAATTTCACTTCGCCTTCACCCCACCACCCGTTGGAGAGTTTGGTCCAGGCGAAGTAGGCGCCGGCATAGTGGCCGACGCCCTTCACACCATCGAGGATGGTGTGTTCGGGGTGTTCGCGGGTGGTCATGGAACGGCGCCACTGGGCATGGAAGTAGGCGGCGTCCTGGGGCACGTCTTCGAGGGAGTAGGTGATCTGATAGAACAGCGTGCGGATCCACTCGTGGTGGTTGCTCTCGATGGTGATGCGGGCGGATTTACGGAAGGGCATGGGCCAATAGGAATTGAAGCCACCCACCGAGTTCACGGAGATCGGCATGGAGTTCACGATGGTGCGTTTGCCGTGGCCGCACGCGAAGAAATCGCCGAGAGGGACTTCGATGGACGGGGTCTCTTCACCGTCCCAGTAGAAGCGCAGGATGCACGAGCGATACGCCTGCGGGCGCGCGGTGATCCAGATGTGCTGGATGACGCCGGGGCCTTCGATCTCCGCGAGGGTGTTCACAGAACCGGGTTCGAGACTGATGAAGGGACGCGTCTTCCAGCCCTCGCCCAATTCGCGCGCGGGATTCGGTGTGCCGTCGAACATGGGTTCCGGTGCAGCCTTCGCGCCGCCGCCTTTTTCACCGGTCGGGTTTTCCGCTGATATCGAACGCGTTTTTCCCTTGCCCAACAACGGAATTCCCGATAGTCCCAGTCCCTGCCACGGCCCCATGTGCCAGCCTCCTCTTGTCGCGACATGCTCACGGCACAGCTCATGCTGCGCCCATTCTCATGACGCGAAAAAGTATAGAGGAAATGACGCCGCAAAAGAAGGACAATGAGGGGATGCTTGCGCGCGCATCACGAATATGTCACCCTTGCACAAGTTTTTGGAGAGAGGACGGTCACTTTATGAGTCAGTACGCCTATTATGAGCGGGGCGGGAATGTCTCTTCCTCACCAAGTCGCATCACGTGGGCGGTGCAGCGCCTGATCCTGGCGAATGTCGTCGTGTTTGCCGGACAATTGATTGTTTCGACGGCGGCGGGCGGTTTTGTGCAGCACTGGCTGGAGTTCCGGCCGGCAGACCTTTTGCGCGGGGTGTTTTGGACCCCGTTGACGTACATGTTTTTGCATGCGGGACTTCTTCATCTGTTCGTGAACATGTTGTGGCTTTTTTTCTTTGGACCCGACGTGGAGCGGGTCCTGAGCACGCGCCAATTTTTTCGGTTCTATCTATTTTGCGGCGCGGCGGGGGTGATGGCGACATTTGTTCCATACCTGTTGCGGCAAAGCAACCCCACCATTCTTGGCGCGAGCGGCGCCGTGATGGGAGTGCTTGCCGCGTTTGCCGTGGCCAATCCCAACCGGGAATTTTTCCTCTTCCCGCTTCCCTTTCCCATCAACGCCCGGGCCATGGTCGCGTTGGTGGTGGTTCTCAACGTTGTAATGGCCTTCACCGACGCGGCGGTATCGGTCGCCACGCATCTTGGAGGTCTCCTGGCCGGGTACGTCTATATGAAAGCGGCGCCATGGTTCACCCGGGGCGGGCGGCGCGGCGGCGGCGGGGGCAATGACCGTGACCCGATCGCCGAAGCCGTTGACAACATCTTTAGGTTTGAAGACCGCAAGCGATGAGCGAAAAGCGCCCCGGCGGTTTAGGGGGGAAGTCGTCGCAACGCGGCGTTAACGCGAGGTAGACATGGGCGGCATTCTGGAAATGGTGAATTTTCGAGAATTTTTGTTGTTTGTATTGATTGTGGCGATCCTGCATTTCACGGGAATTTGGCCATATATCGCACGGGCATTGCGCGACCTTCGCGACGAACGCCGGGACGTTTCGGCATCTTCGCCGGCGTCCCGGATCGACCTGGAAATCTGCTATAAAATGCTGGGCGTGTCGCCTTCAGCTCCGTGGAGCGAGATAGAGAGCGCTTACCGCAGAAAGGCCCGGAAGCATCATCCCGATCACGGCGGCGACGAGGACGCCATGCGCGCCCTGAATGATGCCTATCGTCTCTTGAAAAATCTCGCCAAACGTCAGTCCTCCATTTCCTGACTTTGAAGGCTATGCGTCGTTTGCTATACTTTCTCTCCGCTCGCTGAACGCGGGCGGAGAAAATACGGCTTTTCGCGCATGTGGCGCACATACGCTTCGCCAGCGCCTCAAATACGGGAGTCTGTCATGGAATTGTCGAAGAACTACGATCCGCATGCAACCGAACTCGACTGGTGCGCCCAGTGGAAAGAGTCGAACCTCTACGCCTATGACCCGGCGCGCGGTCGCGATGAGACCTTCGCGGTAGACACGCCACCGCCGACGGTGAGCGGGTCGTTGCACGTAGGGCACTTGTTCAGCTACTCGCATCAGGACTTCATCGTGCGCTACCAACGCATGCGCGGCAAGAACATCTTCTTCCCCATCGGCTGGGACGATAATGGCCTGCCCACCGAGCGCCGCGTGCAGAACATGTACAACGTGAAGTGCGAGCCGCACATCCACTACGACCCGAACCTTAAACTCGAACGGGGGCGCAAGGGAGATCCTCTCCCAATCAGCCGCAGAAACTTCATCGAACTGTGCGAAGAGGTAACGAAGGAAGACGAGGAAGCCTTCCGCCGCTTGTGGACGCGCCTCGGCCTGTCGTACGACTGGAACCAGGAGTACGCAACGATCAACGAGCATTGCCGCCGCGTCTCGCAGTACAGCTTCCTCGACCTCGTCCAGCGCAACGAGATTTACCAGGCCGAGCGCCCGGTGATGTGGGATGTAGACTTCCGCACCGCCATCGCTCAGGCGGAAGTGACCGACAAGGAAAAGCCCAGCGCGTTCCACTTCCTGCGCTTCGGCATCGAAAACCAGAACGGCGATCACATCGTCATCGCCACGACGCGCCCCGAACTGCTCCCAGCATGCGTCGCCGTCCTCGCGCACCCCGACGACGAACGCTACAAGCCCTACTTCGGCAAACGCGCGGTCACGCCGTTCTTCCACGCGCCCGTGCCCATCATGGCCGACACACAGGCTGACCCCGAGAAGGGGACCGGCATCGTGATGGTCTGCACCTTCGGCGATCAGACGGACGTCGAGTGGTGGCGCAAGTACGACCTGCCGCTACGCCAAGTGATTGGCCGCGACGGGCGTTTGTTGCCAGTGACCTTCGGCGAACCCGGATGGGACAGCGTCAATCCCGATGCCGCAAACGAAGCCTACGCGCAGATCAAGGGCCTCTACGTGAACCAAGCGCAACGCAAGATCGTCGAGCTCATCGAGGCCACCGACGGTGTAATGGACCGCCCCAAGCAAGATATGACGCACGCGGTCAAGTACTTCGAGAAAGGCGATCGCCCTCTCGAGTTGTTGCCCGCGCGGCAATGGTTCGCGAAGATCATGGAAAAGAAGGCCGAACTCGTCGAGCAAGGCAAGAAGATCCAGTGGCACCCCGCGCACATGGGTATCCGCTATGAACACTGGGTGGAGGGCCTGAACCAGGATTGGTGCCTGAGCCGTCAGCGCTTCTTCGGCGTGCCCGTGCCGGTGTGGTACGCGCTCGACGCGAACGGCGAGATTAATTACGACGCACCGATCTTCCCGGCGTACGACACGTTGCCCATTGACCCGCTCGACGACGTGCCGCCGGGATTCACCGAAGATCAGCGCGACAAGCCGAACGGGTTCACGGGCGACCCGGACGTGCTCGACACCTGGGCCACGAGTTCGTTGACGCCGCAGATCGCCACCAAGTGGTTCCTCGATCCCAAGCGGCACGACAATCTCTTCCCGATGGACATCCGCCCCCAGAGCCACGAGATCATCCGCACGTGGGCGTTTTACACTATTTTGAAAGCCTACAGCCATAGCGGCCAGGTGCCGTGGAAGAACGTCGTCATCAGCGGCTGGATCCTCGACCCCGACCGCAAGAAGATGTCCAAGAGCCAAGGCAACGTCGTCACGCCCGAACCGCTCATCGACGAATTCGGCGCGGACGCCGTCCGCTATTGGGCCGCGCGCGCGCGCCTCGGCGTCGACACCGCGTACGACGAGCAAGTCTTCAAAGTCGGCAAGCGCCTCTGCACCAAACTCTTCAACGCCAGCAAATTCGCGATAGGCCGTTTCGCGGACATCGATGCCGCGCAACTCGGGCCGGAAGCCATCACGCACGAACTCGACCGTGCGGTCATTCAGGAGTTGCGCCCGCTCATCCAGCGCGCAACCGAGGCCTTCGACGGTTTTGACTACGCGCAGGCGTTGTCGTTAACCGAGGAATTCTTCTGGGGCGTATTCTGCGACAACTACCTCGAACTCGCCAAGGGCCGCACGTATGAGGAAGAATTGACGCCGGGCCGCGTGTCCGCCGCCGCGACCTTACG
>JAKJDA010000256.1 GCA_022706165.1 Candidatus Hydrogenedentota bacterium
CGACTGCCATCCATGCACGGCATCGGCCACTTCGAGCCGCGCCCCCGCGCCCCCGACCTGCTCCGTTTTGACCCATCCCGTCAAACGATAGGCCTTGCCGGGCGTCACGCTCACCGTCTGGGGCGCATAGAAATCCATCGAGGCAGGCAACGTCACTTTCAACGATCGATGCCCCTCAACGCAGTCGGACTCGTCCGGCGTCGCCGTCACTCCCTGCTGCGGATCGGCCCAATACATCCAGGCGGGATCGCGATCGAAGCTCCCGTTGCGCACCAGCGAGTCCGCCGCGCAATCCACAACCACATCATCGACCCACAACGTTCCCGTGCGCGGCTCTCCTTCGCGAAACGCCGCCCGGAACGCCATGCGAACGGCGCGCGTTCCTTCCGGCGCGACGAATTCCACCGCCTGCTGTTTCCACTCCTCCGTTCCCGCCATCGGCTTGCCCAGCGCCAGAGGAAGCCCGCCTTGCCGGGGTTCGACGACGAAGCCCATGCCTGCAGGGGGCGCGTCCAGGCAACGCGTCCAAAACGAGACGCGGTAGCGCACGCCCGGCAACACATGGAACTCCTGCGACAACGCATCGGATTGGGAAGCGGCCAGCGTCCAGCGCAGCGCGTGACGCCCCTCGATTTTTTCGAGGGGATCGGCAACAACGGCATGGACGTCGCACGTCCACCCTTCCAGGGCGTTCGCGCCGGACTCGAACCCTCCGTTCCTGGCGATCGAATGGGCGCCGCCCTCGCGATAGCCGCGGATGCCGCCGCGTTCCCGCAATAGGCAAGAAAGCCGCCTCATGGCATCCTCGCGGCTCGGCGGCCAATTCAGCCCCAGCGCAAACGAGCGGCGGTAACAGTCGATGGCTCTGTCCATCCGTCCCTGGTCTTCGTAATCCAGTCCTTGTTGAAGGACCGCCGCAGGCTCGATAGCCGCCATATGCGCGACCGCATCGCCGCCGCGCCAATACGCCACGCCCCCTAACGCCGTCAACGCGGCAACCGTCGCGATCGTCACCCCGAACAACACGCGCCGCACCTCGTCAACGCTCGAACGGGATGTCTCGGACGCACGGTCATGTTTTTGCGTAAACGTCAAGAAAAAACCTCGCTGCAACGTCAACTTCCGCACCGTTTCGTTTTCGACGATCATAGTAGTGCACCCGCAGAACAGCCGCAACTTGCCCCGTTGGCATAGCGCGAAATGAGAAAGCCGGGCGGCATGGCCGCGGATGGGATTACGGAAAAGCGACGTTACGGAGATCGGCAAAGACGATCCAGGATTTGGTCGATCCCGGAACGCGGGCGCAAGCCCAGGCGCCGTCGGGAGAGACGAACACGCGCGGCAACACGCCGGCATCGAGAGACGTAATCTGGATGCGTCGGTATTGGGGCGCCGCTTCGACGGCCCATATCTGCATCGTGTTGTTGGAATCAGGCGCCGCCACGACCAGGTAGGCGCCGGAAGGATGCCACGCCGCGGCGCGTCCGCCCCCCAACAGGAAAGGCGCGCTGGAGGCATCGACTGGGGCCGCGTACACGTTGCCATCGTCTTGGCAATATGCGACGGAACGACCATCGGGGCTGAACGGCGAGGCGGGCATGGCCAGAATATTTCCCTCGGCGATGGTTCGGACTTGTCCCTTGGCGTCGCCGCTGGCGATGCCCCGGAGGGAGGAACGGCCGGATTTGCCTTCTTCGAGAAACGCAATCGCGGTTCCATCGGGCGAGTAGTGAACCGAGCGGATGGCCGGACCGGGGCGTGTCAGGGGCGCGTCCGGTCCATCGAGGGCCCACTCCGTCAAGATGCTTTGACCGGTGGGCAAGGAGAGCGCGCAGGCGATTTGTCTGCCATCGCTCCGGACCGATGCCGCGGCGATTTTGGCCGGATCGATGGGCGCATAGGGGCCCAGGGCGCTGTTTCGCGCCAATACCTGGGGAAAACGGCTTTTGTCGGGCGCGCACGGGGCCAGGGTCAGCATGGCCACGCGTTCTCGCGGGTTCACGATGCGAAAAAGCAGACTCTCATTCGGGGCGATCGCGAGCATATCCACGACCGGCATGCCGCCTCCCCCGCCGTGCGGCGTCGGAGCGAACACCCACGTTCCCTGGGCCGTGTCGGGTTCCAGCAGCGCCATGGCCTCGTACCCGTCCCACTTGGAGGCGGAATTGCCTTGCATGGCGACGAGCAGTCTCTGCGATCCAAGCCAGCCCACGGGCTGAACGTTGAAATCGAGCATCTGCAGCGAAGCGAATTTGGTTGTCGGGCTATCCGAATAAAACTGCGCCAGATTCCCCTGGCTGGTCCAACTTTCCGGGCGTCCCTGAAAGGAAGACGCCGGATATCGGCGATCGTGCGCGCTGGTCGTGATAATTCCCGCCATGGTCGTGAATGCGACAAACGCGGCGGCGCTGATCCAGGCGACGGCTTGCACCCAAACCGGCAAATCCCACCAGCGGGTCCAAATTCGCTTGGCCAACGCCTTGAGGGTGCACGATTGTCCCTCGTCCGCAGTCGCCTTGGCCGCGCCCGACGTGTCCATCGTATGGCGGAACGCCTCAAGGGCCTCGCTCAGGGAAGATTCCGTTTCGTCGAGGGGACGTCCCGCGCGCACGCGGGCGATGGCTTCGCGAGCGATGCGCGGCGTGGCGGGACGGTCTTGCGGGCGCTTTTCAATGAGATAGGCGACAAGCCGCTCGACGTCCTCGGGGATGCCCTGCACGAAATCGCTTAGGCGCGCGGGCGGCGCAAAGATGATCTTGTTGATGAGATCGACGGAATTCTGCGCTTCGTACGGCAACCGCGCTGTCATCAATTGAAACAGCACGACTCCCAGAGAGTAAATGTCGCTCGACAGCGTGATTTCTTCGTTCCGGCAGCGTTCCGGCGACATGTAATGGGGGGTGCCGATGCGCGTGCCATCGACCGTGAGCTGGGTGTCGGCAGTCAGGATTTTGGCGACGCCGAAATCGGTCACATAGGCATGGTCGCCCTCGTCGATGAGAATGTTGGCGGGCTTGATGTCGCGGTGGACGATTTTCGCCTCGAAGGCGCACACGAGGGCGTCGGCCACCTGTTCGCCGATGGCCAAGGCGCGTTTCCAGTCCATCCGCCCTTCTTCCTGAAGCACCTGACTCAGGGGACGCCCCTTGACGTAATCCATCGCGATGTAGGGCGTATCGCCGACGATGCCCACCGAGTGGATGTGGACGATGTTGTGGTGCGAAAGGCTCGCGGCGGCCCGGGCTTCGCGCTGAAATCGGGTCACGAGATGCGCCTGCGATCGCAGTTCCTCGCGCAAAAGCTTCAGGGCCACCTCGCGTTCGAGCGCCAGATCGATTGCCAGGTACACCACCCCCATTCCCCCTTTGCCCAGGGGGCGGATGAGTTCGTAGTTCCCAAATTGAGTGTGCCCCGCCCCATTCTCTTTTCCGTTAAGCATCGGGACGGTCCTCCCAAGCGGCGGACGACACGACGCGGAACACGGCCAGGTCGACCACCACGATGCTCGACACGCTGTTTGACCCGGCCGCCGCGACGGCAAGCCACCTGCCGTCTTGAGAAAGCGACAAACTCGATCCGATGGCTCCGGGCGCCTCCAACAGGGAGGTGCGCAGACTGGGGTCTTTCACGTCGATGCGCCACAGGCAGGTCGTCTGCTCCGTCGCGTCGTTGACTCCGGGCGCCACTACGATGACGTAGGCCCCGGACTGGTGCCAGGAGCCCGGACCGAGTTGTCCGCGTCCCAGGCGAACGCGGACGTTGCCCGTCTCGATATCGACAATGCGCAAGTCCGCCCACGGCGAATCGTCCGTGCGGACCCCCAACAGGATCTGTTGCCCGCTGGGACTGAAACAGTAGTTGACGTCAAGGTTGCCAATCGCTACGGGCGTTCCGTTTCCTTCGGGCTTTGCCGTCGAGGGCCAAAGCACCCAAAGCTGGCGCTGGCCTTGCTGGGTCTCGCGGATGTAGCCGAGCATGTTGCCGTTGAACGAATAGCGCACCGTTTCGGGAAGGATGCGCCCCTCGCATTTGGTCAGCCGGGGACCAATTTGATCGAGGGACTCGGAACGCAGGTCGCGTTCGACCAAGTAGTTGAAGCCGCTATGGAAATCGTTCAACGCCAGGCAGGCCCGCGTCCCGCTCGGGTGCAGCGTCGCGCCGCCCAACGTTGACGCATCCCAGGGCAAACCGCTGCCGGGACGCCACAGAACTCCGTCGAAACGGCCCAACACCGCCAGGTCTGGCCGAGACCTATCCGCTTGCTGCGCCAACAGCGCCAGCTGGCTCTTGTTGCGACCGCGAGGCCAAGGGACCGTTTTAAGCAAATGCCGGGGGCCCAGCGCATACATCCGGGGGAGGGTTGTCTTCCAATATTCCGGGGTTTCCGCCGGCAGCACAGGCGACGCCAAATTGATCGCCGCGTGCTCGACGGGATCGATGGCAATGATCCCCTCGCCGCCGTAGGCGAGGGTCGTGGGAAGACCCGTGGCCCGCGCCAGGAGCAGGGTCCGGGCCCGGTTCCAGGACAGTTCGGAAATGGAAAAAGGGGCATTAGGGGCCAGCAGGGCCCGCTGCACGCCCGGAGCCAGTTCCTCGAGGGTGACCATGCCGGCGGCGGGGGCGGGCGGCGGAATGGGCTGTGGCAATAAGCTCCACACCAGAAGGATGGCGCCTCCCGCCCAC
>JAKJDA010000257.1:0-4323 GCA_022706165.1 Candidatus Hydrogenedentota bacterium
CCGCAGTCTTCCCGGTTAGAACGGTGGGCGGGAACGTGAAGAATGTGCTGGCGCCGTACTTGAGAATCCAGCCTGTGATGTCCAGATCAGTCGCATTATCATTGACAATTTCGACGAACTCATCCGTGATGGCATTCCGCGACCCATCCCCGTTCGCATCGCCCGAAATCGAACCTGCGGGATCCCAATGCACCTCGTTCAGGCGGATATTCGACAGCTCGTCGGAGAGGACGAATACGTCCAGCCCGACCGTGCTGGTGGATACTCCGTCGGTGACTTCCAGGATGATCTTGTTGGTTGTGCCGACGTAGCCCGCGTCCGGTGCCCATGTGAACAGCGCTTCGCGATTTGCAAGGTTCGCCACGGCGCTGCCCGCGGGCGCGTTGTTGGTGGCTACGACGAGAACATCTTCCGGGTTGCGGTCCTGCGCGATCAACTGCACGGACAACGGCTGTCCCACGGCAATGCTGAACGTGTTGGAATTGACCACGAAGAGTTCGGGGGGCTCCTGCCCTTCGCTCTGGATGATATCGGTGTAGAAGCGCGGCCAGACCTGGTAGCCGCTGTTCGGCGTGGCCGAAGTGTCGAATTGCGAGAAGATGCCGTAGAGAACGAAGGCGTTGGTGGGTGCCAACTGCCCGTCAATGTCCGTAGCCGAATGGATCCGCATGCTGATCTGGCCGGTCAGGTCCGTGACCGACAGCGTCGCTGTGCCGTTCCACGCAGGCCACGACCCGGACGCGAGATACACATTGCTGATCACAACATATGCACCCTCGTAACGCTCGGCATCGGCCAGAAAAAAGCCGATGGTGCCGGGAACTGCGGCCACCGTGTTGGTAACAGGGTCGGTAACGACGATATCACCACTAAATGTTGATATGAGCATCCGCAAGCCATTGGATTGGGCAAGTTTTCCAATCACATTGGCTTCGGTGTACAACGAAACTGATGATACACCAGCTCGATACACATGTATCCCAACGTTATCATTGGTATCCTGTATGAAGAACATGCTTCGGTTGGTCACATAATGCAGCGATGTTACGCGACCCCGCACCTCAAAATTGGTGCCGATGGCATCAGCATAGTAATCTTGTGGGTTTTCATCCCTCTTCGCGTAGGCAATGTTAGTGGTAGTCCACTGGGCCTTCACCACCGTAGAAAAAAAGATGAAATCAGCAGACCGATAATGAGAAACCGCATTCTCATTATGTTATGCCTCCAATCTACCAACGATAGTCGGTTTGCGGCGGATCACCTTCCGGATCCCAGATTACGCCGTTGTTTCTTCTCTTGGCAGTCACCTCTCCAAGCACTGCTTTATCGACAAACACATTGGTCCAGAACATGTTCTGGGCATGTCCGTCCGCAAATGCGATATTCACAGTGGTTGTGCCGTCGTGGCGAAAACGCAGGTCATAGCCGCACATACTGTCGAATCCGAGCTGTGCAACCTCGCCGAACACGGCGAACCGGCTAGGCTTGAGTATCTGCGACGCACGCAATTGTGTGCCGAACCCCGTGAGGCCGCCAGCGTGCTCACTGGGACGTTCGACGTGGTCAATCCAAAGATTGAATGCATACGAATAGACTGGTTCCCTCTCACCTGGTAGTGCTGGTTGATCGTTTCCATCCCGCACATCTTCGATCTTTATAGAGGGACATACAAAAATGTTCTTCTGTCCTGGTAGTGGTTGCCTGCCTAGCTGGCAAAGGGAACCCATCGGTAATGTGTCAAGGTAGGGAGCCATGACATTGAACCATGCACCGGTATACTCCACAATTGGGTCAACGGGCTTGCCGATCGCCTCTTCGGGGAAGATGCCGTTGTGATCGGACAGGTACGCCGTCGTGGCCGTGCCCCATTGCCGCATGTGCGCCAGGCACTGGGTCCCGCGACCTCGTTCCATCGCCCGGCCCAGCATGGGCATCAGGAATGCCGCGAGGATGCCGATGATCGCGATAACGGCCAGGAGTTCGATCAGCGTGAAAGCCCGTCGCGGCAGGCGAGCCGGAATTGGTCTCTTCATTTCAGCCTCCGGAATAATAGCAGCCGATTAATACTAATATACCCCTTGCGGAGCCGGATGTGCAACAAGGCAGCCTGGGGAAGAGCATGCCTGCGGCCCTTACGGGCCTCACTTCAAGCGATGCGGGTTCAGAACCGGTTGGCAGCAAACGCCGGCGGGCGGCTTGACTTGCAGGCGAATGCGCATAGAATGACCCCACCATGGTTCAGCGACTGGCCATGGGATTGGCGGGCGATTAGCTCAGTTGGTCAGAGCGCGTGCCTCACATGCACGAGGTCACTGGTTCGAGCCCAGTATCGCCCACCAGCCTTCGCTCTGCGCTCCTCGCAAAACTCGGGGCTTGAGCTACGGCTGGCAAGCCAGACTTCGCCCCAAGAACTTGACTTTCCGCATTAAACCGGACAGCCTTTGCCACCTCGGGAATTGCATCATGCGCGGAGAACGGAAAGCAAACCAGGCGCGGAGAATTTGTCCGCCCTACCGCCGGATCCAGGCGAAGACCAGCGCGGTTCGAGAGATCTCCCGCACCACCCGCCGCACTTTCGGGAAGCAGAATCCCAGGTAGCAATTCCATGGTTATCGGATTCCTTCAGGCCGAGCTCAGCATACCGGAAGCGCATTCCTTGAAGGACAAACGCATGGTCCTGCGCAGCCTCAAGGATCGCGCGCTGAATAAAATGAACGTCAGCGTCGCGGAAGTGGATAAACAGGACCTCTGGAAGTCGGCCTCCATCGCGTTCGTGACCATCGCCGCGGAGAAGGACGTGGTGGAAAAACGCCTTGCCGAAATCGCCGAACACCTGCGGTCGGATCCTCGTTATGTGCTGCTCGATTACGTGACACAGTTGCTGTAGCATGCAGCAGGAGGCGGATTGGGGCATTGGGGTGTTGGGGGGATCAGCCTCCATTACCCCAGAAACCCATCACCCCAAAGCGTGTGACAACTAGACAAATAAAAAGAAAAAGGGAGAAGAAAACATGTCCACACAGGAGAACCTCAAGGAAGCGTTTGCGGGAGAAAGCCAGGCGAACCGGATGTATCTCGCGTTCTCGAAGAAGGCGGACCAGGAAGGCATGAAGCAGGTCGCCAAGCTTTTCCGCGCGACGGCGGAGGCGGAGACGATTCATGCGCACGCGCATTTCCGCGTCATGGGCGCGATCAAGAGCACACTCGAGAACCTCAAGGCCGCCGCTGAAGGCGAGAGCTACGAGTTCCAATCCATGTATCCGGGATTTCTCGCCGAGGCGGAAAAGGAAGGCAACAAGCCCGCCGCGCTGACCTTTAAATACGCTCTCGCCGCCGAGCGCATTCACCACGGCCTCTATACCAAGGCCCTGGAGGCGATCAAGGCCGGCAAAGACCTCGAAGCCCTTTCCATCTATCTCTGCCCCATCTGCGGCAATATCGAAATCGGCGTGCTGCCCGAGAAATGCCCCATCTGCGGCGTGCCGAAGGAGAAGTTTGTGGAGGTCAAGTAGAGATACGCGATGCGGGATGCGGGGTTCGAGATGCGAGGGACGAGATACGGGATGCGGGGAAGGCCATGAGTTATAGGAACCTGGAAATCTGGCAGCTTTCAAGAGCGCTGGTCGTGGATGTGCATAAGATGACTATTTGCCCGCTGCCCAGGTTTGAGATGTACGAGGAAGGCAGCCAAATACGTCGTTCGATGAAATCCGTGAAGTCGAACATCGTTGAGGGCTATGGCCGGCGGCGCTATAAACAGGAATACATAAAATTCCTCACGTACGCGCATGCGTCGTGTGATGAAACGATAGATCATCTCGAAACCTTGTTTGAAACCGGATCGCTTGACGATGCCGCTTGTTATCAGAGTCTGCACGAGCGACTTAACATCCTTGGAGGGAAAATCAATCGCTTTATTCAAGGAGTCGAACGCGAACATCAATGCGTAAGGGAAGAATCTTTCGTTTACGAGGTCAATCAATGAAGCTTCACATCGTATCCCGCACCCCGCATCTCGCATCTCGTATCCCGCATCCCGCATCTCGCATCTCGTATCCCGCACCCCGCACCCCGCACCCCGCATCCCGCATCCCAACATGACCCCCCCATCCAATTCCTGGCGCTGCATCGTCTGCGGGTACGTACATCAAGGCGATGCGCCGCCGGACGAGTGTCCGGTGTGCGGGGCGCCGGCGTCGGATTTCGAGCCCTACCGGGAAGAACCGGCCGTCAAGCCAACCGCCCGCAAATGGCGCTGCGTCGTCTGCGGCTACGAGCACGGCGGGAACGCGCCGCCGGACGAATGTCCACTGTGCGGCGCCG
>JAKJDA010000257.1:4333-4661 GCA_022706165.1 Candidatus Hydrogenedentota bacterium
ATCGTCATCATCGGGGGCGGGATCGCCGGGCTGTCCGCCGCGGAGGCCGCGCGAAAAACGGCGCCCGACAGCGAGATCGCGCTTCTCTCCTCCGAGCCGGACCTGCCTTACCACCGGCTCAACCTCACCCGCTTTCTGGCCGGCGAAATCGAGGAGCGCGCGTTGACCATGTACCCGCAGCGCTGGTACGACGAACACCGCATCCGGTTGCGCAAAGGGGCGGAAGTTGCCGCGATATCGCCTCAAGACGGAGAAGTACAGCTTTCGGACGGCGAACGCATTCCTTTCGACCGATTGGTCCTTGCAGGCGGGGCGCACGCATTCATCC
>JAKJDA010000258.1 GCA_022706165.1 Candidatus Hydrogenedentota bacterium
CCCCCGCCGGCGCAAGGAGCCGCCATGCATTTCCGGGCTACATAAAGTAGCGCTTGAGGAAACGGACGATCCGGCGAATCAGTTTTCCCAATGGGCCGCCCGGCTCGGCGCGGCCGTCCATATTCGCCGCGCGCACGGCAAAGCCATGGCGGACAATGCCGACCGCCGGGGCGAATTCCGGGCTTTTCACGGCATGGCAGAGTATTTCGACGGACGTGGGAAGCCCGATCCGGCACGGCACTTGGAAAATGGGCTCTGCAAGCGCGACGTAGTTCCGGATCGTGCAGCATCCGCCCGTCAACACAATTCCCCGCACGAGGTTTTTGCTGAGCCCCTTGGTGTGGATGTGCTGGCGAACTTTCGACATGAGTTCGCGCGCCCGCTCCCAGATGATTTGGTCGAGTTCCGCGCGATCGACGATGGATGGGGCTCCGTGAACGGCGGTTTTCAATTTAAGCTGCGCCGCGCGATCGCCGTTCGGAACGGTCCGTTCGGGCGGCGCCGGGTCGTCGCCGGCGTCCTTGCGGATGAACGCGTCGGAAATGCCGTATTCGAGCACCAGTTCATCGGCTTCCTCGAAGGACACGCGCAGGCCCGCCGCCACATCGCGCGTGATATGGTACCCGCCCCATTCGAAACATTGCGTGCCCAGAATGCGATAGTCGCGGTAAACCGCCAGGCCCGTCGTGCTGCGCCCCATATCGAGAACCGCCACGCCCAACTCCATGTCTTCCGCCGTCAGGCATCCCAAGGCCGCCGCCAACGGCAGGAAAATGGTGTCTTCCATATCGCGTTGCTGCGACTCGACGCACGCGCCGATGTTGTCCTGGATCACGGCGGGAAGGCGCGCGAAATGGATGCGGGTCTTGAGGGTTTGCGCATGGATGCCGCGCGGATCCGCGACGCGCAAGTCGTCCACGTACCATTCCTGCGCCAATAGCGAGGAGGCGATGTGTTTTCCAGCGACGGCGATATCGCGGGAGGCGATATCGGTGGCCTCGGTCATGTGGGCGGGCTCCACCGTTTCGTGGGGCACGTGCAGGCTGCCTTCGCGGATGAAGGTTTCGACGTTGCGGCCGTTGATGCCGCAGAAGATCGCGTCCGCGCGGCAACGGGCTTCTTTTTCGGCCTCGGTCAGCGCGGCGCGGAACGCCACTTTGGCGGCGGTCAGGTCTTGGATGACGCCTTGGGAAACGCAGCCGTTGGCGGGGGCGAGGCCGTGTCCGATGATCTGGATGGGCCCGTCGCCGTCGCGCCGCGCAATGAGCACCCGGATCGCCCGCGATCCAAAATCAACCGCTCCCACAATGACACGCCTGGTGCGCACAGTAAATTCACTCCCCCTTCCGCTGGGAACTTCGGTCTATCCGGCCGATCCGCATCGTCCTGGGCGTTCTTGGAAAAAGCGCCGCGCAGCGAGACATTCCCGGTCCGTTCTTCCAGAGCGTGCGTCTCTCTTCGCTAAAACAAAAACTCTTCCGAGTCCGCCGGGGAACCGGCCTCGACGCTGCGAATCTGTTCCACGGTCGCCTGAATGTCCGCGAACGAAGTCATCTGGCGCGCAAGCACCTCGCGGGCGCGCGTCATGGCGGCTTCGAACTCCGTCCTGCGCCGCTGCAGGTCCTTGACCCGTTGCCGTTCGTCTTCCAGGCGCAGCCGCGCCGCCTCTTCTTCTTGCTCCAGGCGGTCCCGCTCGGTTTCCGTTTGTTCTTTGAGCGTCTGTTCCGCCTGAAGGCGTTCGAGAACCTCGGCTTTGTTTGCTTGTTCGGCGTCGCGACGCGCCTGAAGCTGGCGGATTTGCTCTTCGATATCCGCGATCGTCGCATCGAGCGCCGCGTCCTGCGCCTCGATCTCCTGGATATTTCCCTGCATCGTTTCGATGTTCGCGCGGGTGTTCGCGACGTGCCATTCCGCCGACTCGACGGCTTGCTCGGCGTCGCGCACCGACAGTCGCGCCTGATCGATTGCGGTCGCGCTCTCGCGCAAGCGACGTTCCGCCAGGGTGACGCGGGCATGCGCATCAGCGACTTGGGCTTGGCCTATGGTCAACGCGGCCACGAGCGCCGTCAGTTTCGCGTCGGCCGTATTGCCTTCCGCCATGAGTTGGCGTGCAGCGTCGAGCAAGTCGCCGGGGTCTTGTTCCGGAGGAGAAGGCGGCGGCTCGGATGCGGCGGGGGCGGCGTCTTCCTGCGGAACCTCAAAGGTCTCCGGTTCGGCGTGGCCGGTCATGTCGAGTTCGGCCTGCACCGGAACAGCGGACGCCGCTCGGGAAGCTTCGTGGGCCTTGCCGGTCAATTCTTCGATAAGCGCGTCGCATTCATCCCGCCAGTGGCGCGCAGCGGGATCCGAAGGATCGGCGCTCGCTTCGGTGTAAATGCCGCAAAAACCATACGCCAGTTCGAAAAAGCGATCGTCGATGGTTCCGGGCTGTTCCGCGGCCACTCGGCACAAACGGGCGATGGTCCGGCATGCCTCGACGCTTCCGGAATGGATGCGCGCGGCGGCGTCATGCTGCAGGGCCGCAAGACAGGTTTCAATTTCGCCGAGGAGTTGCGGGCGCAGGGAGGGCGGCGCTTCTCCGAATTGGGCGAGGCACTCGCAAAGGCGGTCGAGCGTCTCGACGATTTCAGGCAAAGGTTCGCTGGCCGCCGGAGCAGGCGTTTCCTCCGGGATTTCCTCCGGTTCGGAAGCGGCGGCATCGACTTCCTCTTCGAGGAGGAGGTCATCCTCATCCTCTTCTTCACGGTCTTCTTCTTCCTCGGGGTCGACGGAGGCCGGGACAGGATCTTCGTCGACGAAGACGACAGAGTCCTCGTCCGCCGTTTCCTCCTCGACGTCGTCTTCGATCTCGTCCTCGTCCGTGTCTTCTTCCGGCTCCGTCTCGGGGAAAGCCTCGGCGCGGGATGGGGCGTCCGCCTCGGTCGCGTCGAGGGGCGTTTCCTCGATGTCCCAAGTCTTGACGTCGGGGCTTGCGCCTCCCTCGTTCGTCTGATCGTCCCACGGGTAAGCGGAGATATCCACGGGTTCCTCGCCGAGCGTTCCGTCAACGTTCAACGGGGCAAGGTCTCCCACGATGGCCAGATCAGACGCGTCCGTCTCGTTGTCGGAGACCGCATCGTCCAGCGGGAAAGGCGAAGCCGAGACGGTCGGTTGCGCCGGTTCGCGGCGCCTGTCCCAATCCTCGTCCGGAGAAACGTCGTGAGGCGGCATGGAGTCCTCCTTCTCGTCCGCGGCCGATGCTTCCGGCCCTTTCTCCTCGTCCCCGGTCATGGCGATTTTTCGGTCGCGCATTTCACGCAGGACGCGCCGGTGACACTCTTCCCATTTGGGGAGGATATCGGATTTTTCCTCGCCGTTGATGAGTTCCCCCGCCATGAGACACAGCGCTTCGCTGCTTTCCGTCAAGAAAGGAATGCACTCGTGCGCGCGGCGAGCGGTTTCGTAGCTGTGCAAGACCTTGGCCGTTTCGGTGAGGGCCTCGACGGCGTGGTTCCAGCCTTGTTTCACGGCGATCCCGACGGCGATTTCGAGTTGATCCATGCTTTCGTCAACCCAGGATTCCGGCGAAGCCCCTTCCCGGGCCTGCGCGATGTGCCGTTGAAACCGGCCCAAGGCCGTGAGCAAATGCTGGGCGATGTTGCCGGCATGCGGCGCGCCGGGAGCAGGCGGGATCGATGCGGAAGGCGCGCCCAACAAGGCGTTGCGTTCCTCCGGGGCCACGGGCTTGAGCACCACTTCGTCCACCTCGGAAAAGGAAACGTCTCCATCCTGATCGCGTTCAGGCGGACGTCGTCCCCACAGAAGCGGATTTTTGTAGCGTTTACCGAATCGCACGATGGTCACCCCAGCTTGCGGGCTATTGTACCATAGCGGTCCTATTGACGCAATATCTTGTGGCCGTAGAGCGCTGAGCAACAGCCTGTCGAATTTTCTTGCAGAACATTTCTCCGACGGGCCAACATCCCAACCGTTTGGGAGGGGCGCCGGGCATTCTTCCCCGCCACGAGACCAAGGGGCTCTCCGGCGCGCCGCGAAAATTAGCTTGAAAGTCATACAAGGGAGTGCATCATAATTGGAGCTGCGACGATTTTTTTGCGCACGTGGCGATGTATCGTTGAAGCGGCGCAAGGTTGTCCTCCTGGCGGGACGGTTGATGACGGCGAATTGCCTCTTAACTGTGCCGACGGCGCTTGTATCGAAGAGGGGCTGTTTTTCTGGCGATACGTCGCTGGGTTACTCTCCAATATCCCTGCCGGGAAAAAAGAGCCCTCTGTCGCCTCAAGGGCGATTCACGACACTCGAAGAACGGCGCAACGGTTTGGTCGCTGCCTGAAGGGGGTGATGTGCGGCATTTACGTCTCTTTCTCGCCAATCTAGGGCACACGACGCCGCTGTTTCCAATCGTGACGCCCCCCCTGGGGATTCTGTATCTCGCGGCGTATCTGCGCACGAAGTTCGACCTCGACATTCAACTCGTCAATCAGCGCATCGATAATTGTTCTTCCGAGGAGCTGGCGCGGCGCGCGATCGCCTTCCGCGCGGACATTGTCGGCCTGTGCGCGCTGACGCCTTCGGCGCACTTCGTTGGACCGGTCACCAAGGCGGTGCGCGAAGGGTTGCCTGCTGCGCTCATGGTGCTTGGCGGCCCGCACCCG
>JAKJDA010000259.1:0-271 GCA_022706165.1 Candidatus Hydrogenedentota bacterium
GACGGCGCGCACGATGCGATGGACGTGCAGTTGGTCATCAATGCCGCGTTGCGGATTCTCTAGGGAAGAGCGTCACCAAACGCCCCCGTTGCGCCCCAGCAATTCGCCAAGTCCTTCGTACCCCATGAGTTTGGCGATCCCCAACGGCGTAAGCCCCCCTGAAAAATGGTCACGCCGATTAACGTCCGCACCGTGACAAATCAGCATTTCGGCCATTTCTTCGTTTCCGTTGAGCGCCACCCAGTGCAACGGCGACATCCCATACTGATCC
>JAKJDA010000259.1:281-4641 GCA_022706165.1 Candidatus Hydrogenedentota bacterium
TGTCGCCACCGTATCCAAATGCCCCCGGCGCACGGCCTTGTGCAAGGCGGTATCTCCCCGGGTGTCCATGGAACTCGGGTTGGCCCCTTTGGCCACCAACAAGCGAACAGCCTTCTCAAGCCCCCAATACGCGGCCCGATGCAGCAACGTCTCGCCTTCGTCCATCAGGTAAGGTTCTTGTTTCTCTACGCGCACCATGAAGTTCGCCAAGGCGTAGTGTCCGCTCTTCATCGCTCGCAACATGGGGGTCTCCCCCTCCACGTCCATTGTATTGAACCATTCCGTAGCCATCGCGAAACCTCCATGCCCATCGTGCGCGTGGAACGTATCGACGAAGGAACAGCATAAAGCGTGCCGCGATATGCTTTTCGCGCACATGCAGCAGAGAAGTTGCAACACATTACGTATCAATGGGTTATCATTTTCGTCGGCTCGATGTCGCGTCGCATGAGATGCCGATGGGGAAATCCGCCTTGGCAAAGTGTCAATTCTTTATCGACGCTGATAGTCGCTTACGCTTTCCTGCGCTCCTCGCGCAGCAGTTTGCGGAAGATGCGACAAGGATGGGAGTCGATATCCTTGGGCTGGTCCGCAGCGAATTTGGGAGGCCATGTGCGTTAGGGGAAAGCACAGCCGTCGCCATGCGGCAAGATGAGCTCGGCAAGGATGCAAAGGGCCGTCCGGAAATCTGGGGGCGCACACCGAAGCGCGGCGCATAGAGTGCGCAGGGTTTCTTCGTCGCAGCGATCGATGCCAAGCGCCGCGCGGTGGCGATGTGTGGTTCCAAAGGCCCAGATAATCTCTGCTGCGTAGGGAGGCCGCGCCGTTTCCTTGCGCGGTTTTCCACGGCGGATATGCGCGAGGGCCTTCTCGAGGCGATCGGTCGAGGACGCGGGCAGGCCTGAAGGGAGGGCGTTCATCTCATGAGCCATGTTGACGACGGCGGCGGATTCGTACCGGGGAAGGAGCCATCGCGCCAATTCATCTTCGAGCACGCCTTCGAGCACGAATGCCTCGGGCAAGGCGTGGCCGCCGCTTCGTAGCAGCCGGAGCATCTGACGCGCGCGGTCGGAGAACCGCTCCCAGTGCGGCATCCAGGCGTCCAGCGCGCGCCCGGCCGCATCGGGCAAGGTGCAGGTCAGCGTGACGCCTGCGGCATCCTCAGCGCAGTCCCACGCGCCGTCATGAAGGCGCACGAGACACCGGCGCGCCGAGTCCAGGTAGTGCGATCCTGCCTGGCGACGTTCCGGACCTTGGCATGCCACGGAAAGAATCGCGCAGCGGCGAGGGGCTTCGTATTCGAGGAGAAGGACAATGCCCCCGCCCTTTGGAAATGCGCGAAGGGCGTAGCGCAGGATGTTTCTCACTGCGGCGTAACAGGCGTCCCTGCGCACGGGAATGGGCGGCAAGGCGTCGCCACAGAGAAGCTCGATGCGAAGGTTGGCGGCGTCCAACAACGCGCCTGCGTCAGCGACGACCTCCTTTACGAGGGCCGCGAGGTCCGTTGGTTCAGGAAGGCGCGCCTCCGCATCGATGATCTCGAGGATCGCATCGATCGCATCCATGGCTTTTCCGGAGGCCCCCGCATCGATCGCCGCCAACGCTTCCGCGAGCCGTGCAAGCGGGCCTTCAAGTCCCGCCGCCGATTCGGGCACGGCGCGCATTCCCGAAAATCGCAACGTCACGCCCTCGGGTGTACGATCAATGCGTCCCCCGCGCGTCGCCGCTGTCCACCTCGCCTCGAAGATCTCGAAGGGCATTTCAATCATGCCGCCCAAAGTCACCACGTCGGAAAACATGCCCGGGCCATCGAGAATGAGCGAGACGCAAGGGGTCTCCCCTTCGCAGTGCGTAACAATTCGCAGCGCGCTGTCGTCGTAGAGCGCGGCATTGGCAGCAATCGCAACGACGCAGCGCGTAATCTGCGCCGGATCGCCGTAGCGCTCCGGCAATTCCGCCCAGACCGCTTCCCGGACGAAGTCGGGCGTGTTCTCCAGAGAGTCGCGCAGCGTCGACGTCGGCGCATAGGATTCATAGCGGGGCGGACGGTGGAGATCGAGCGCGGCATGGGCCGAAGCGATCGCGGCGCGAGCATCGGAGAAGGCTTGCCGTTCCAACGCGGCGCGAGCATGGCACAGAGCGGGCTCAATCAACGATACGGGGGCTGGCAACACGGGCGTCTCTCCCATAGCTGAAAAACGCGGGAACGCGTAACATCAAAATGCACAAGACCGGCCGCGAGTTTTTTCCGCAGCCGGTCTTGCCGAAAATCACGCGGGGACGCGTTTACTTGGCGCGGCGGCCTTTCCAGAGGGGTTCGCGCATCTGACCCGGTTTCACGATTTGCTTGACCATTTCACGCTGCGCATTGGGAACCTGCGGCACGTCGCCCAGCTTGTCGTATTCCTCCTGCTGGTCGACGGTCAGCTCGGGCAGATTCTCCCCGACCACGCGACACGTCAGGAATACAAGCAGTTCCGTATGCGTCTTGTTGACTTGCGTGTTGCGGAAGAGGACGTTCATGATCGGCACGTCGCCCAGCACGGGGACTTTGTTGGCTTGAAGTTGGTCGTCGACGCGGCGTAGACCTCCAATGAAAATGGTGCGCCCGTCGGCGGTCTTGAGGGTGGTTGCCGTCTCGCGCTTGTCTTCGATGGGAATGCCGTTGGCCGTGCCGCTGATGGAGCTTTGTTTGGCCAAGATTTCGGCAATGATGTCGTTGCTGTGCGTGACGCGTGGCGTCACTTCCAGGGTGATGCCGATGTCTTTGAAAGAGGTTGAGGCCACCGGCGGTCCCTGGGTCGATTGGGTGATTTCCTGGTAGGGATATTGCTGGACGATGCTGATGCTGGCTTTTTTGTTTTCGACCGACACCAGCATGGGATTGGCCAGAATTTCCGCGTTTCTGCTTTGCACCTCGGCCGCGATGGCCGCCTGGAGATCGAATTTCGACGTAAGGACGCCAAAGGTCAACAGGCCTGCGTTGAGGGTGCTCGTGCCGATGTTTTCGCCGAGGTTGGCGTTGTAATTGCCGTTTTTGGCGCTGCCCTTGAGATTGCCGCGCAGGTCTTGTCGATCGCGCAAAAGACCGGCCACGTTGCCGGAGGCGTCTCGCTGCTGCACCAAATCGAGCAGCCATTTGACCCCTGTCTCGGAATTGTCGGTCAATACGGCGTCGACGATCATGGCTTCGATGGAAACTTGTTTCACGGGAGAATCGACGCTTTTGATGACCTGACGCATTTGTTCGATCGCCACCGGATAGTCGGTGATGATTACGTTGCGGCCCCGCTCATCGATGGTCACTTTGCCGACGTCCTTGGTGAGCATGGACTCGACGATCGGCTGTATGTCCGCGGGTTCGCCGTAGTTCAGGCTGATGGTTTCCGTCACGGTCGGAGCGGGAGGCTGCGTCGGCTTGGTGGTATCGAGTTCAAGGGCGAGCTGTTCCAGTTCCCGCACGCGTTTTTCGGGGCCAGAGACGATGATAACATTGGTGGCGTCGTTTGCGCTTACCGAGACCAACGTGGCGTCCGGGGCGCCCATGAGCACGTCTTGAAGGGTTTTGGAAACGTCCGTCGCTTTGGCGATTTGAAGCTTGACCGTCCGCGATACGCGGTTGATCTGCTGGGCTTGCTCATACGAAACAATACGGAAGACGCCTTCCTCCTCCACCATGCCCAAGCCGTTCATGCGCAGCACCATCTCAATGGCCTGCCGCAAGGGAACGTTTTTGATGCTCGCAGTGACGGTCATGTTGGTCAGTTGGGTTCCGGCTAGGATGTTGATCTGGGCCTTTTGCGCGAGCAAGTTGACAACGTTGCTCAACTCCATGTCCCGGAAGTCGAGGCTGACCGGCAAGTTGAGTGGGTCCATGCCCGGCGGCAAGGGCTTGGCGTCAATGCCCACGGCCTGCCCATCGGATTTGTCTGCGGCTTTTTCGGAAGGCGCAACGCCGCCCAGCAGAATTGAAGCAGGTTGCGTGGACGAAGCGGCCTGCGATGACGGAGCGGGACGCGCGGCGCGACTCGTCTCGTGAAGCAACTTCTTGACGTCTTGCACCATCTCGTTCATTTCAGATTGGGAAGGCTTGCCGCTCTCTTCCGCAGGATTTGCGGAGGCGGCAGGGGGAGCTTCGTCCGCCACCGAAGAGGCGGCGGGTTCGGCCTCGACCGGGAGTGGCGTCGCCGTATCTTCCGGGGAAACCGCCAGGAGCATCGGATCCGAAAGGAATACGTCGAAGGATGCCGGGGACACGACAGACCATTCCGTCTGCGGAATGAAAGGAGCCCGACGCGTCTGTTCGCTGGGCATGGCGGCAAGATCGACGGCATTCGCTGCGGCAGACGTTTTATAGGCG